>NZ_JBYTAJ010000005.1:0-237743 GCF_058788075.1 Pseudomonas sp. FW305-20
CGGTCTGTACTGCGTCAACAGTCAGAATCGAGCCTTGTCCCTCCTCCTCCCTTCAAGTCCTACCATACAAGTGAGCCTGCTCGCGATAGCGGTATGCCCATCAACATAAATGTTGAGTGATAGTCCGATATCGCGAGCAGGCTCACTCCCACAGGGTTTGTGTGCTGTCTGGAAGGTTATTCGAAGAGGGCGTCGAGCGCCTGCTCCAAACGCGTTACGGCAATAATCTGCAACCCCGGCGGCGCTTCCTTGGGCGCATTGCCCTTAGGCACGATGGCGCGTTTGAAACCGTGCTTGGCGGCTTCTTTCAAGCGTTCCTGGCCGCTCGGCACCGGGCGTACTTCGCCGGACAGCCCGACTTCGCCGAACACCAACAAATCGTGGGGCAGTGGCCGGTTGCGCAAACTGGACATGACCGCCGCCATCAGCGCCAGGTCGGAGGCCGTTTCCAGCACCTTCACCCCGCCAACCACATTGAGAAACACATCCTGATCGTGGGTCGGAATGCCGCCGTGACGGTGCAGCACCGCCAGCAACATCGCCAGCCGATTCTGATCCAGACCCAGCGTTACCCGACGTGGATTGGCCAAGTGACTGTCGTCCACCAACGCCTGGACTTCCACCAGCATCGGCCGCGTGCCTTCCCACGTCGCCATGACCACACTGCCCGGCACTTCTTCCTGGGCACGGGTGAGAAAAATCGCCGAAGGGTTGGAGACTTCTTTCAGCCCCTTGTCGGTCATACCGAATACGCCCAGTTCGTTGACGGCGCCGAAACGGTTTTTCACCGCCCGCAGCAAACGCAAACGCCCATCGGATTCGCCTTCGAAATACAGCACCGTGTCGACCATGTGCTCCAGCACTCGTGGCCCCGCCAAAGCGCCTTCCTTGGTCACGTGGCCGACCAGGAAAATGGCCGTGCCGCTCTGCTTCGCATAGCGCACCAGCAACGCCGCGCTTTCCCTGACCTGCGACACGCCCCCCGGTGCCGATTGCAGTTGCTCGGTGAAGATCGTCTGGATCGAGTCGATCACCATTACCTTGGGTTTTTCCTGCCGGGCGGTGGCGATGATGGTTTCGATGCAGGTTTCGGTCATCACCCGCAGTTGATCCTGAGGCAAGCCGAGGCGGCGCGCGCGCATGGCCACTTGCTGCTGGGATTCTTCGCCGGTGACGTACAGTGCCGGCATGACTTTGGCGAGGTTGCACAGGGTTTGCAGCAGAATGGTCGATTTGCCAATGCCCGGATCACCGCCGATCAGCACCACCGAACCGTCCACCAGCCCACCACCCAACACCCGATCGAGCTCGCTCGACGCTGTGGAAAAACGCGGGATTTCTTCGACGCTGACTTCGGCCAGGGTCTTGATCTGTGCCTGTTGACCGGTCCAGCCGGTGCGACCGCTGGGGGCTGCCGCGCCACCGCTTTCCACCATGGTTTCGGTCAGGGTGTTCCAGGCCCCGCACTCGCCGCACTGGCCAGCCCACTTGGGGAAGGTTGAGCCGCACTCGGTGCAGCCGTACATGCGCTTGGCCTTGGCCATCTGAACTCCCGGCAAAAACCGCGATGATAGCTCAGCTGGCGTCGGTCACGCGCGGCGAAGTTACCCAGCGGCCCCCTGGCAACAACTTGTACAGCGCTTTGAATACATCTACTGCACTACCAACTTTGAAAAACTGTACAACTTTCAAAGAATACCCGACCCAATAGTTGTCTCGCTCAATGAAACAAAAATCAGAACCTGTACAGGTCTTCATCATTTGGAACATGACTGTACAATCCAACCGTTAAGCAAACTTTACAAATACGAATAACCGAGCCAATGGCAATATACTGGCATTTTCAACATTGAACACCAAGGGGTCCGTTTAAGTAACGAATCCATACTTCCGGTAAACCATTCACATAAAGCCTCTTATACCGCAGATTATCCTTGCATCAAGCGAGGATACTAAAGCCCCTACTTTCTATGTTTTTTCCTGCACTCGCCCTCCACTGAGTAGAGACTGAGCGATCGAGAGGAAAATGCCGGACGGGCGCGCGGGGCGCCCTGGATTGAGCGGCTACCGAACACGGTAGCCGGCAAGCGCTGTAAACAGTTGTTTCGAGCAAGAAGCATCGTGCTGATTTACACTGCGCTCACCAACCTCATCTGTAACAAGGAATAACCTATGGGCGTGATTAGTGAGTTCAAGGCCTTCGCGGTCAAAGGTAACGTAGTCGACATGGCGGTCGGTATCATCATCGGCGCCGCCTTCGGCAAGATCGTTTCATCGTTCGTCGGCGACGTGGTGATGCCACCCATTGGCCTGCTGATCGGAGGGGTGGACTTCAGTGACCTGGCCGTCACGCTCAAGGCAGCCAACGGCGATGTCCCCGCGGTGGTGCTGGCGTACGGCAAATTCATCCAGAGCCTGATTGACTTCATCATCGTCGCTTTCGCGATCTTCATGGGCGTCAAAGCCATCAACCGCCTGAAGCGCGAAGAGGCCGTTGCGCCAACGCTGCCGCCGGTTCCGACCAAGGAAGAAGAGCTGCTGGAAGAGATCCGTGATCTGCTCAAGGCTCAGAACAATCGGCCCTGAACACGTTAGTCAAACAACCAACGGTGCCCCTTGAGGCGCCGTTTTTTTACCAATAGTTTTCCACCGCCACCTGCCCGGGCCGGCGACTGAGGCTCAAGTGCATGTGGCGCTGTTTGAGCAATTTGCGCGTGTCATCGATCATCTGCGGGTTGCCGCAGAGCATGACCCTTGAGTGCTCGGCCGTCAGCGCCACGCCAGCCGCCCGCTCCAGCTCGCCATTTTCGATCAGCGCAGTGATCCGCCCACTCAGAGCGCCATGATGCTGCTCGCGCGTGACCGTGGTGATGAATTGCAGCTTGTGCGCAAACTCCGCTAAATAGTCGCGCTGGGCCAAGCCGCTGACGAGGTCTTGGTACGCCAGTTCCCGGGCTTCGCGCACGCTATAGACCAGAATGATTCGTTCGAATTTCTCCCAGACCTCGAAGTCCTGCAGGATCGACAGAAACGGCGCCAGGCCGGTGCCTGTGGATAACAGCCAGAGATCACGGCCGTCGACAAAGCGATCCAGCGTCAAGTAACCGAAGGCCTGACGCTCGACCAGCAGCGTATCGCCGACTCCCAGCCGACTCAGCTCACTGGTGAACTCCCCCCCTGGCACCACAATGGAAAAGAATTCGAGGAACTCGTCATAGGGCGACGACACCATGGAATAGGCGCGCCATACGGTGCTGCCGTCAGCCTTGGTAACGCCCAGCCGGGCGAATTGCCCTGCACGAAAACGAAAACCCGGATCCCGTGTGGTCCGCAGGGTGAACAGACTGGGGGTCAGCGACTGGACGTCGAGCAAAGTCTGGCGCGTGAACTTTTCTGCGCTGGCGGTCATGGGGTGCTCCATTCAACAGATAGCCACAGTGTCCCGCAAAGCGGGCGGCTTAAACACCGGTGATTTGTAGTGGCTTTAGCCAGTACCTCATTCACATTAACTTCATAGCACGACTTAAATATTAAATACGCGGTTAACGAGCTTGATGACAGTAAGTCCGACATGCCCTTATCTACTCTAATTTTCTGACGTTAGAACCAGATATCAGTTTACAAATCTCAAACAAAGCTAAAAAGTCTCACACACACGTAGGAAACATCCTACACTCGCCTTCGTGCCAGAGACTGGATCCAAAATGGCACCCCCAAGTAACATCATCTGGAGAGACACAATGGAGAGGTGGAAGGAATCACAACTCAATCAATTATCACGGGCAACGGAGATTGAGACTGCCTACCGGATTTCACTCGGCTTTGCGAAAAACATTGGCTTTAAATTTTTCGCTTTTTCAACAACATACCAAACAAAAACTGACCACTTTAATACAGTCCAGCTCAACAACTACCCGACGGATTGGAACATTGAATATGAACAAAAAAATTTCAACGCAATAGACCCGGTAGTGGCTCACTGCAATCACTCCAGATTGCCTGTCCTTTGGAGCGAAGAGCTTTTTTCCAAGACTCCCTGGTTGTGGGATGCGCTTGAGAAACAAGGATTGCAGCACGGCTGGTCGCATTCGGTGCATGACGAGGGCAGTGGTGTTTGCAGCATTCTGAGCCTGGCCAGAAGCCATTGCCCGATCACTGCGTTTGAGCTGTATGAAAACCTTGGTTTCTCAGTGTTCATCGGGCGCCACCTGCATGGCTTGATCGCACAGACACTGCCCAAGAAATCGGCGAAGCCGGTCGTGCCGCATTTGTCTCCCCGCGAGATCGATGTATTGAGGCTGGCGGCTGATGGCAAGACTGCCTATGAGAGTGCCAGAATCCTCAATCTCAGCGCCCGTACGGTTAATTTTCATGTGCAAAGCGCGATTCTGAAACTGGGAGTCAATAACAAGATTTCCGCAGTCATCGCCGCAACCAAGGACGGTATTCTCAACAGCAGCGCGATTCGCTGAGCCAAAAAACCTGCAAGTAATCCAAAAGAAAAAAACGTACCATTTGCGGTCCTTCTTGAGTGATGACGTGTAAACCTTCACGGCGCAGTACACTCGGACGGTCTCGCCCGCTACAACGCCCTTGGGCGGCGGGACACCTGTTGATGACCCCGTTGATTACCCAGAGCCCCGCCTCATGCCTTTGCTCGAAACACCCTTCGCCCGACTCGACCTGATCCGCCAGCCCGAACAGCAGAACGAACCGCTGCAGGCGTTTGACGCCGCAGACGAATACCTGCTCACCCATCTGGCCGACCAACAGCCCTCGGCCGACACTCGGGTTTTGGTGCTCAACGACAGCTTTGGCGCATTGGCCGCCAGCCTGGTCGGCAAGGTTCAAGTGACCAGCAGCGGCGACTCGTTCCTGGCCTTTCAGGGGCTGGAAAAAAATCTGCTCCGTAACGGCCTGCCGTTTGATGCGATACCTGGCGTACCTGCCAGCGAAGCCTTTTCAGGCCCTTTCGATCGGGTACTGATCCGGGTCCCGAAAACTCTCGCCTTGCTGGAAGAACAACTGATTCGTTTGCAGGGCCAACTGGCGCCGGGCGCGCAGGTGATTGCAGCGGCGATGATCAAGCATTTACCTCGCGCTGCGGGCGATCTGCTGGAACGCTACATCGGCCCGGTGCAAGCGTCCTTGGCGGTGAAAAAGGCTCGACTGTTGATCGCGACCGCTGAAGACAAAGCACCTGTCGCATCCCCCTACCCGACCCGTTATCGACTCGACGCGCCTGAGATCGAACTGCTGAATCACGCCAATGTGTTCTGCCGCGAAGGCCTGGACATCGGCACGCGAGCGTTTTTGCCGCACCTGCCGAAGAACCTCGGCACCGCGCGGGTTGCCGACCTCGGTTGTGGCAACGGGGTTTTGGCCATCGCCAGCGCTCTGCAAAACCCTGAGGCCCACTACACGCTCGTGGACGAGTCGTTCATGGCCGTGCAATCGGCAGCCGAAAACTGGCGCGCGGCGCTCGGTGACCGGGAAGTGGTTGTACGTGCCGGCGATGGTTTGGCGGGGCAGGAACCCCAGTCTCTGGACGTTGTACTGTGCAACCCGCCGTTTCACCAACAACAAGTCGTTGGCGACTTCCTGGCCTGGCGCATGTTCCAGCAGGCCCGAGAGGCGCTGGTCGTCGGTGGCGCGCTGTACATCGTCGGCAATCGTCATCTGGGTTATCACAGCAAGCTCGCGCGGTTGTTCCGCGGTGTCGAGCAAGTGGCGGCCACACCCAAGTTCGTGATCCTTAAAGCCCGAAAATAATCCCAGGCAAAAAAAACCCTCCGGCCAAGGAGGGTTGTGAATCCGTGCCGCAAGGCAACGGGATGGGATCTGCTGCAAAAATTCAGTGGGTCGTCAGCCCCGCGGCATTCATGAACATGCGCATCAGGCTGGCCACGATGAACAGCGCCACAACGCTACCGGTCCAGATCATCGCCAGCCAGCCGAGTCGCTGCCAGAGCGGCTTTTTCTCTGCTGCTTCGATTTCCTGCAAGGAATGTTTACCCGCCATCATCGCAATCTCCTCTGAAGAAATGGCGCAGGTCTCAGCCCTGCGCCACAGTCGCGCGTTCTAGTGATAGCCATCTTCATGGGTGACCTTGCCGCGGAACACGTAGTAGCTCCAGAAGGTGTAACCCAGGATAAACGGGATGATGAACAGCGTGCCCACCAGCATGAAGCCCTGGCTTTGCGGCGGTGCGGCGGCGTCCCAGATCGAGATCGACGGCGGCACGATGTTCGGCCACAGGCTGATGCCCAGACCGCTGTAGCCGAGGAAGATCAGCACCAGCGTCAGCAGGAATGGCGTGTAGTGCGCATTGCGAGCCACCGCACGGATCAGACCGTACATGGTCACCAGCACCAGGATCGGCACCGGCAGGAACCAGAACAGGTTCGGCAGGGTGAACCAGCGAGCGGCAATCTCGGCATGGGCCAGCGGGGTCCAGATGCTGACGACACCGATCACCGCCAACACCACGAAAGCCAGCGGCCGAGCCAGGTCATGCATCTGCTCCTGCAACTTGCCTTCGGTTTTCATGATCAGCCAGGTGCAACCGAGCAGCGCGTAAGCCACCACCAGCGCCACACCGCAGAACATCGTGAACGGTGTCAACCAGTCCAGTGAGCCACCGGCAAATTGGCGATTGACCACCGGCAACCCATCAATGAACGCACCCAACGCCACGCCCTGGAAAAAGGTGGCGGCGACCGAACCACCGATGAACGCCTTGTCCCAGAGATGGCGCTTGTCGTCCTTGGCCTTGAAGCGGAACTCGAAGGCCACGCCGCGAAAGATCAGCCCGATCAGCATGAAAATCAGCGGCAGGTACAACGCCGAAAGCACCACCGAATAGGCCAGCGGGAAGGCCCCGAATAACGCGGCGCCGCCCAGCACCAGCCAGGTCTCGTTACCGTCCCATACCGGGGCGACGGTGTTCATCATCACGTCACGATCGGTCTTGCCCGGAATGAACGGGAAGAGAATCCCGATCCCCAAATCGAAACCGTCCATGACCACGTACATCATGATGCCGAAGATGATGATCACGGCCCAGATCAGCGGAAGATCAATACCCATGAGTCAAATCTCCTTGGTCAGGCTAGAGCTGTGGTCGCTGTCACCGTTGTCATCGGCGGCGGACAGCGGACGGGCCGGCGTGCGTTTCTTGCCAGGACCACCCTCGTTGGTTTCCTTGCCTTCGTCGATCTTCGGCCCTTTGCGCACCAGGCGCATCATGTAGCCAAGGCCAGCACCGAACAGCGCGAAATAGACCACGACGAACATGATCAACGTGATGCTCATCTGCATGAAGCTGTGATTGGAGGACGCATCTGCCGTGCGCATCAGGCCGTAGATCACCCACGGCTGACGGCCGATTTCAGTGGTGAACCAACCGGCGAGGATCGCGATCAGGCCGGACGGCCCCATCCACAACGCCAGGTACAGGAACGGTCGCGAGGTATAGAGCTTGTCGCGTTTACGCAGCCACAGGCTCCACAAACCGGTGAAGATCATCAGCATGCCCAGGCCCACCATGATCCGGAACGACCAGAACACGATGGTCGAATTCGGCCGGTCTTCCGGCGGGAACTCCTTGAGCGCCGGGACCTGTTTGTCCAGCGAGTGCGTGAGGATCAGGCTGCCCAGATACGGGATCTCTACTGCGAATTTGGTCCGTTCTTCTTTCATGTCCGGCCAGCCGAACAGAATCAGCGGGGTCGGCTCATCGCCGTGGTTTTCCCAGTGACCTTCGATGGCGGCGATTTTCGCTGGCTGATGCTTGAGCGTGTTGAGGCCGTGGAAGTCACCGATGACCGCCTGAATCGGCGCCACGATCAAGGCCATCCACATGGCCATCGACAGCATGGTGCGGATCGCCGGGTTGTCCTTGCCGCGCAGCAAATGCCAGGCCGCCGAGGATCCGACGAAGAAAGCGGTCGCGACGAACGCTGCCGTGGCCATGTGCATCAGGCGGTACGGGAACGACGGGTTGAAGATCACCGCCAGCCAGTCCACTGGAATGACCTGGCCATTGACGATCTCGTAGCCTTGCGGCGTCTGCATCCAGCTGTTGGAAGCGAGAATCCAGAAAGTCGAGATCAGCGTGCCGATGGCGACCATGACCGTGGAGAAGAAGTGCAGATTGCGCCCGACCTTGTTCCAGCCGAACAGCATGACGCCGAGGAAACCGGCTTCGAGGAAGAACGCGGTGAGTACTTCGTACGTCAGCAGTGGCCCGGTCACGGAACCGGCGAAGTCCGAGAAGCGGCTCCAGTTGGTGCCGAACTGATAGGCCATGACAAGGCCGGAGACCACGCCCATGCCGAAGTTGACCGCAAAGATCTTCGACCAGAAGTGGTACAGATCGCGGTACGTGTCGTTATGGGTTTTCAGCCACAGACCTTCGAGCACCGCCAGGTAACTCGCCAGGCCAATGGTGATAGCGGGAAATATAATGTGAAACGAAATGGTGAATGCGAACTGAATCCGGGCGAGATCAAGTGCCTCCAAACCGAACATAAGTCTTCCTCTGTCAGGTAATACCGGCTGAAGGCTTGCGGCCTACACCCACTGCCCCCACGGATATGGAGTGTGGCGAATTTGAATTCGTTCTTTTTTTACAAACATCACAACGTAGGGAGTCTGGCCATCTGGCCGCCGGATCAATTCCATGAACGGTCTTGATCTGGATCAAGCAACGTTAAAAGAGTAGTCCCATTTTTGACGATGGACGGTGTGGTCTTTTGCCGCGTGACAGGTTGCCTCATACCGTCGCCGACAACCCTGTAGCAGCTGCCGAAGGCTGCGTTCGAGAGCGCAGCAGTCGTAAACCCGGCTGGCTCGAATCAACTGATACACCCACCGCGCATGAGTTTCACGACTGCTGCGCAGCCGAACGCAGCCTTCGGCAGCTGCTACAAGGCTTATGAGCCCCGATCGGTGTCTAGCTAACGAAATTTCCCAACCCTGCAACTTCTGGTTACAGCTTGGTGATAATCTCGCCCCTCCCCTCGCTGAAAAACCGACCCCCAGATGCCCAGCCAAGCGCCTTTGCTGTTACGTCATCACCGCCCTTTTATCGCGTTCTGGCTGGCTCGGGTGTTTACCGCCAGCGGTTTCCAGATGCTCACGGTGGCCATCGGCTGGAACCTCTACCAATTGACCGGCAATGTGCTGGACCTGGGCCTGGTCGGTCTGGTGGAGTTCGCCCCGCGGGTGCTGTTCATGCTGCACACCGGGCATGTCGCGGACCGTTATGACCGGCGCAAGGTCGCGACCATCTGTCAGTTCCTGCAAGCGCTGATCGCCCTGTCGCTGGTCATCGGCAGCGCGACCGACAATGTCACCCGGGAGATGATCTTCATCCTCGCGTTCCTGCTCGGTGCCGCCCGGTCCTTCGAAATGCCGACCACTCAGGCTCTGTTGCCTAGCATCGTGCCCAGCGCGCTGTTCCCTCGCGCGGTCGCCGCCGCCCAATCCGCACAGCAATCGGCGACGATCGTTGCCCCGGCCCTCGGCGGATTGCTTTATGCCTTCGGCAGCGTTTGGGTCTATGGCCCGACGGTGATCCTCTACCTCATCGCCTGCCTGCTGATGGTCAACCTGCCTCCACGGCAGACACCGCTGAACAAGGGCAAGGCGACGCTGGATTCGCTGCTGGCGGGCATCCGCTTCATTCGTAGTCGCCCGGACATTCTCGGGGCGATTTCTCTGGATCTGTTTGCCGTCCTGCTCGGTGGCGCGACGGCGTTGCTGCCGGTGTTTGCCAAGGACATTCTGCTGACCGGCCCTTGGGGCCTGGGCCTGCTGCGGTCAGCGCCGGCAGTCGGTGCGCTGCTGATGTCGCTGTACCTGGCGAGATTCGCCGTGGAGCGCAAAGTCGGAAGGGTCATGTTCACCGCCGTCGGTGTGTTCGGTGTCGCGACCATTGCGTTCGGCCTGTCGACCTCGTTCTGGTTTTCCCTGGCTGTGTTGGTGGTGTTGGGCGCGGCGGACATGATCAGCATGGTGATCCGCGCCTCCTTCGTACAACTGGAAACCCCGGATGAAATGCGCGGCCGGGTCAGTGCCGTGAACGGTCTGTTCATCGGCGCTTCGAACCAATTGGGCGAGTTTGAATCCGGCTTGACCGCCCACTGGTTCGGCACTGTGCCGGCCGTGGTCATGGGGGGGATTGGCACATTGGTGGTGACCGGGGCGTGGATAAAGCTGTTCCCGACCCTGGCTAACCGCGACCGCATGCATGTGGCTGTGGAGGAAGTGAAGGTTTGAAGCAGTTTGTCCGGAGCACTTTCTAGACCGCCAACTCCCCCGCCACCGCCGCTCGCGTGGCCTTGCCACAGAGTTGTTCCACCAGCGCCAGGGCGAATTGCAATGCCGCGCCTGAACCCTGGGCAGTGATGCAGTTGCCGTCGACCACCACCGGTTGATCGACAAAGTTGCATCCCGACAGTTGATGGCTGGCCGAGGGCAGGCAGGTCATGCGCCGCTGACGCAATACGCCAAAGGCTTGCAGCGCGACTGCCGGAGACTCGGCGATGGCGGCGAACAGGCGCCCGGCCGCCGCTTGATCCTTGATCAATTGTTGCAGGGGTTGATGCGCCGCCAGGTGTTGCGCCCCCACGTCACCACCGGGCAGGACGATCAGGTCGAACGGCTGCGCCAGTACGTCCACCAGCATCGCATCGGCCGTCACTCGGGTGCCGCGCGCGCAGGTGAGCATGCGCCGTCCCTCGACACTGGCCACCACCACTTCAACCTTGGCGCGGCGCAGCACATCGATCAGGGTTACTGATTGCAGGTCATCGATGCCCTCGGCGAGGGTAATCAGAGCTCTAAAGGTCATGGGCGCAGTCCACTGGATGATCTTTAAAGCGTAGTCAGCTTTCCTGCCCCTTGTTCGAGCCTGCCATTACTTGATGTAAAGCTGCGTCGACAGCGTATTGCCTGGCGCGTTGATCGATGTGTTGCTGAAGGTGAACGTGCCTTCCTGCTTACCCGCCAGATCGAAGACGTACAGATAGCCGACGGTTTTTTTCCCGACGGTGCACTCAGTCAGGTTGCCATTATCAAAAGCACAGACCGGGGTCCGGGTGCCGTTCACTTCAAAACCGTCCAGCCCGACCTGCGCGCTACGACCGTAACCGACTTCCAGCACGTAGACCTTGATGTTCGGCCCGCTGTGATTGCAGCGGGTTTGCTCTTGCCCCTGCGCGATGTCTTCAAAGCCGCAACCCGGCGACTCGACCTTGAGCACCTTCACCTGGCTCAACGGCGCCGCCGATGCAGCCGAGGCGGTGTGCGTCCCCAGGAACAAGGCGATCGACACTCCGAATGCGGCAATCAGACGTTTATTCATGCAATACATAAGTACCCCCAAAACCAGCGCGCAGTATGGCGCACTTGGCTTTACCGCAAAACATCGACGACGATCGCAGCCATAAGCAGCCATAACCCCAAGCGGCTGGTATGATGCGCGGCTTTTTCCGACCCACAGAAAATTACCAGGCGCCAACAGCGGTCTGTGCTTTGCTGTTGAGGTCGATACATTCACGGCGCCTGGCGCGCCACGGGGAGCAGACATGCTGGAAAGGCTGTTTCAACTCAAGGCACACAACACCAACGTGCGGACCGAGATTCTGGCGGGCGTCACGACCTTTTTGGCCATGGCCTACATTCTGTTCGTCAACCCGAGCATTCTCGGCGAGACCGGCATGGACAAAGGTGCGGTGTTTGTCGCCACCTGCCTGGCAGCAGCCATCGGCTCGGCGACCATGGGCCTGATCGCCAACTACCCGATCGCGCTCGCGCCGGGCATGGGACTGAACGCCTTCTTTACCTACACCGTGGTCCTGCACATGGGCCACACCTGGCAAGTGGCATTGGGCGCGGTGTTCCTCTCGGCGGTGATGTTCTTTCTGTTGTCGATCTTCCGCATCCGTGAATGGATCATCAACAGCATTCCGCTGGCGCTACGCTCGGCAATTGCCGCCGGTATCGGCCTGTTCCTGGCCCTGATCGCGCTGCATAACGCGGGCATCGTGGTGAGCAATCCGGCTACCATGGTCGGTCTCGGTGACTTGAAGCAACCGGCACCGATCCTCGCGACCCTCGGCTTTGCCCTGATCGTGGCGCTTGAAGCACTGAAAGTGCGTGGCGCGGTACTGATCGGCATTCTGGCAGTGACCATCGCTTCGATCGTGATGGGCTTCACCCCATTCGGCGGCGTAATGTCGATGCCGCCGTCGCTGGCGCCGACCTTCCTGCAACTGGACATCATGGGCGCACTGGACATCGGTCTGGTCAGCGTGATCTTCGCCTTCCTGTTCGTCGACCTGTTCGACAACTCCGGCACACTGATCGGCGTCGCCAAGCGCGCGGGCCTGATGGGCAAGGACGGCCATATGCCGAAAATGGGTCGCGCCCTGATCGCCGACAGCACCGCGGCCATGGCCGGTTCGCTGCTGGGCACTTCGACCACCACCAGCTACATCGAATCCGCTGCCGGCGTGAGTGCCGGTGGCCGCACCGGCCTTACCGCTATTGTCGTGGCGATTCTGTTCCTGTTGGCGCTGTTCTTCTCGCCATTGGCGGCCAGCGTTCCAGCCTTTGCTACCGCGCCTGCACTGCTGTTCGTCGCGGTATTGATGACTTCCGGCCTGGCCGAAATAGACTGGGACGACATCACCGTCGCCGCACCGGTTGTGGTCACCGCACTGGCCATGCCATTCACTTATTCCATCGCCAACGGCATCGCCTTCGGTTTCATCTCCTGGACCGCAATCAAGTTGCTGTCCGGCCGCGGCCGTGAGCTGAACTCGGCACTGGTGATTCTGTCGATTCTGTTCGTGATCAAGCTGGGTTGGTTCAACGCATGACTTTTGATTCCAAGGCTTACGCCGTTCAGCTCGAAGAGAAGGTCACGCGCCTGCGTGACCTGTTGGCCCCGTTCGGTGCGCCAGAACCTGCGGTGTTCGATTCGCCGCTGAAAAACTTCCGCCTGCGCGCCGAATTCCGCCTGTGGCGTGAAGCCGGTGAGCGTCACTACGCGATGTTTTCCCAGGAAGACAAGCGCACGCCGATCCTGATCGAGGAATTCCCGATCGCCAGCCTGCGCATCAACGAGTTGATGCCGCAGCTGAAGGCAGCGTGGCAAGCCAGTGCGGCCCTGAGCAACAAGCTGTTTCAGGTGGAGTTCCTCACCACCCTGGCCGGCGATGCGATGATCACGCTGTGCTATCACCGCCCGCTGGACGAGCACTGGCACGCGGCGGCGTCGAAACTGGCAGCCGAGCTGAACGTCAGCATCATCGGCCGCTCCAAGGGCAAACGCGAAGTGATCGGTCACGATTATGTGGTCGAGCAGATGGACGTCGGCGGTCGCACCTTCAGCTATCGCCAGCCGGAAGGCGCGTTCACCCAGCCCAACGGCACTGTGAACCAGAAGATGCTCAACTGGGCTTACGACTCACTCGGTGATCGCTCCGATGATTTGCTGGAGCTGTATTGCGGCAATGGCAACTTCACCTTGCCGCTCGCGACACGCGTACGCAAAGTGCTGGCCACTGAAATCAGCAAGGCCTCGGTCAACGCTGCGTTGAGCAATCTCAGCGAAAACGCTGTGGATAACGTCACTCTGGTGCGCTTGTCCGCCGAGGAGCTGACCGAAGCCCTGAATGAAGTTCGTCCGTTCCGTCGTCTGCACGGTATCGATCTGAAGAGCTACGAGTTCGGTAGTGTCTTCGTCGATCCGCCTCGCGCAGGCATGGACCCGGACACCTGCGAGCTGACCCGCCGCTTCGACAACATTCTCTACATCTCCTGCAACCCGGAAACCCTGGCGGCCAACATCGCCCAGTTGCACGACACCCATCGCATCACCCGCTGCGCAATGTTCGACCAGTTCCCGTGGACCCATCACATGGAATCCGGGGTGTTGTTGACCCGTCGTTGATTGCCCCTGGCAGAAACAGATCAGCCGTCATCACGACGGCTTTTTTGTGCGTGCTTAAAGGGGGATATCGGTCTTGCGCGGACGCCCGCCCTTACGGCCATTCGCCCGCGCCGCCTCTGCTTTGGCGGCGCTGCTTTGGCGACCATTACGCGAGGCGATGACCGATGCGGCCATATCCATCAGCGGCTTGCTCGCCGAAATCATCCCGGCAATGGAGACCTGCAGGTCCTTACCTTCGTGGCAAAGGGCTGTCCCGGAAAAGCCGACTTTGAGGTCGGCGAAATCCTCGATGTCGAAATCATCGAACTCCGGATAGTGCTGCACGGGTAACAGCACGCCACTGCCATCAATAAAACTGACCGCCAGACACGGTTCCACAAAGGTCACCGAGGTCGCCCGCAGACCGCCTTTGTGGCGCAGTTGGCCACGCTGGATGGCATCATCCAGCGTGGCTTCGGTTACCGGCCGATCCACCAACATTTTTGCTGTTATCGTTTTCATAGTTCGATCTCCACGCCCTCCGGAACGCCCATCAGCGCCAGCAGGGTCTTGTTCGTCTCGGGCTCATAGCAAGCCGAGCCAATCATGCAGGTCGTACTGGCGACCCTTTTCACCACCACGACTTCACTGGTTTGCCAGTCCCATATCTGATGATCGAGGCAGACCGTGTGCAACTTGTCCCACCAGATACACCGGGCGCGGCGCAAATGAGCGGGTTGTCCGAGTGCATGACGCAACCCTTCCAGCACCGCCACAGGTGGCCGGCGAGAATGAGGAACCACGTCCCACAGCTCGACACTGTTGTGCCAGAAGCTGAATTTGAAGCGCGCACTCCAGGTTCCGGCATCTACATGGGCATGCGGCGGACAGTGCTCATCGCGCAACATGATCACCATTGAAAATCCTTTGTAGCTGAATAATCTCATGCTAACCCATCCGTTAGGTTAATGAATCCGAAGACCCGACATTCCTTGGAAAATCCGATAACTGGCGCTGCGTTGAATTCGTCATTGCGACTTTTGAGACTAGCGCCAAGGTTCGGCTTGGGCCGGTGGATCACACCGCTAAATGGTAAGCAATCCTTTCCTGGCGCCGACTAAAAAGCCGCCCCGAGGGCGGCCGTCTTGGCTTGTCAGGCAATCAACCCGGCTGGTTTGCTCATCACAAACTCGCTGTATCTGTGTGCTGGCTTCTGATAAACACTGACTCACACACTTCATTTGATCCCCGGTGTAATTAATCATGCAGCGACAATTCGACGATCTTCAGCTGGGCAGCATCGAACTGTTTTGCCTGGCTGCCGAGGCTGGCAGCTTTACCGCCGCCGCGCTGGTGGCTGGCGTGACGCCCGCGGCTGTGAGCCGCTCGGTGTCGCGCATGGAAGAACGCCTGGGCGTGCGGTTGTTCGCCCGCACCACTCGCAGCGTCAAGCTGAGCGACAGTGGTCGGCGCTATTACGAGGAATGTCGCCAGGCGCTGGCGCAATTGGTCGAGGCCCAGCGTGAAGTCATGGGGCAGCAGCAACAGCCTTCCGGCACCTTGCGCATCAGCATTCCCACCACCTATGCCCATCACCGGATCCTGCCGTTGTTGCCGGCATTCCGGGCGCGTTTTCCAGCGGTGAAGGTCGAGTCGCACATCAGCAATCGCAACATCGATTTCGTCGCGGAAGGCTATGACATGGCGATCCGCGTGCGGGCGATTCCGGATTCCGGCCTCATCGCCCGACAGCTGGAAGACGCCGCGCTGGTGATGATTGCCAGTCCTGACTACCTCAAGCACGCGGGCATTCCACAAACACTGGATGATCTCAAAGAGCACGAGTGCATCCAGTACGAATTGCCCAGCAGCGGTCGGCGGATTGCCTGGCTGTTCAACGACAATGGCGAGCAGCGGGAGATTCTGGCCGAGGGCAATCTCAGTTGTTCCGACGATGTGCTGGGCGGGGTGACCCTGGCCAAACATGGTGCGGGACTGTTCCAGACCTATCGCTTCATCGTCGAAAACGAACTGGCCGATGGTTCGCTGGTGGAAGTGCTCAAGCCCTATGGCGGACGCTCGCGACCGTTCACCCTGCTCTACCCGCAAACTCGTCATATGCCGTTGCGCCTGAGGGCCTTCATCGATTTTCTCGTTGAGCATCTGCCCCGCTGAAAGTCAAAACCGTCCGATCACCGCACACATTAACCCTGAAAACGGCCTCTGCAATTGACCAAATTAACTAGCTAGTACAATTTATCTCCACAGGCTGAAACCCTCGGCCAATGCCAAAAACAATACGTGGAGAGACCCCCGATGCCCCCAATCGTTCTGGTGCTCAACGGCCCGAACCTGAACCTGCTCGGCACCCGTGAACCGGCGACTTACGGTCACGAAACCCTGGCCGACCTCTCAGCCTTGTGCGGTCGTGCCGCCGAAGAGTTCGGCCTGGCGGTGGAGTTTCGCCAGACCAATCATGAAGGCGAACTGCTCGACTGGATTCACGCCGCGCGCGGCCGTTGTGCCGGGATCGTCATCAACCCGGCCGCCTGGACTCACACCTCGGTCGCGATTCGCGATGCCCTGGTCGCCAGCGAACTGCCGGTGATCGAAGTCCACCTGTCCAACGTTCATGCTCGCGAGCCCTTCCGCCACCACTCTTTTGTGTCGGCCATCGCCACGGCGGTGATGGCCGGTTTCGGCAGCCACGGCTATCGCCTGGCGCTGGAGCATTTCAGCCAACGTTTAAAAGGATGAAGACCGTGACTCAGACCAACGCTGTACTGGCCGGACTGATCGGTGCCGGCATCCAGGCTTCTCGCACCCCGGCGCTGCACGAGCATGAAGGTGATGCCCAGGGGTTGCGTTACCTCTATCGATTGATCGATCTGGACCCGTTGAAACTCGACAGCAGTGCCCTGCCCGACCTGTTGGTAGCCGCCGAGCGGATGAACTTCACCGGCCTGAACATCACCTTTCCGTGCAAGCAGACGATCATTCCGCTACTCGACGAATTGTCCCCGGAGGCCCGCGGCATTGGGGCGGTGAACACGGTGGTGTTGAAGGACGGCAAACGCATCGGCCACAACACCGATTGCCTGGGCTTCGCCGAGGGTTTTCGTCGCGGCTTGAAGGGCGTTGCCCTTGAGCGCGTCGTGCAAATGGGCGCCGGTGGTGCCGGCGCGGCAGTGGCCCACGCACTCTTGAGTGAAGGCGTGCAGCTGCTGAGCATTTTCGACGTGGAGACCAGCCGCGCCCAGAGCCTGGCGGACAACCTCAATCAACATTTCGGCGGCGGCCGGGCTGTGGCGGGCCATGACTTGCCAAGCACTCTCGCCCAGGCCGACGGCCTGGTGAACACCACCCCCGTGGGCATGAAGAAACTGCCGGGCATGCCGGTGCCGGTGGAGCTGCTTCGAGGTGAGTTATGGGTGGCGGAGATCGTTTACTTTCCGCTGGAAACCGAACTGCTGCGCAACGCCCGCGCGTTGGGTTGCCGCACGCTGGATGGCGGTAACATGGCGGTGTTTCAGGCGGTGAAGGCGTTTGAGTTGTTCAGTGGCGTGGTGCCGGATGCGCAGCGAATGCTCGAGCATTTCCAGAGCATGAATGGCTGAAAAGCCAAGGCGTCAGGCCTGTAGATAGCGCAAAACCGCCTCGCAGATCATCGCCCGATGACGTTGCTTGATGCTTTCTTCCGGCAGGTCGATCTGAAAAATCTCACTTAAGGTATGGCGGTTCGACACGCGATAGAAGCAGAACGAACTGATCAGCAGATGCACATCCAACGGATCAAGCCCTGCCCGGAACACACCCTCCTCAGCACCGCGACGCAAAATCTCGCCCAGTGAATCGAGGATGGTGTTGTTCATCGCCTTGATCGCATCGGAGCGCTTCACGTATTCCGCGTTGTGAATGTTCTCGATGCTGACGATGCGCACAAAGTCGACGTTGTGATCATGGTGATCGAACGTGAATTCCACCAGCCGCCGAATCGCGTCCACCGGCGCCAGTTCGGTCAGGTGCAACCGGTTTTCGGTATTGCGGATATCGCCGTAGAGTTTCTCCAGCACCTCGATGTAGAGCTGTTCCTTACTGCCGAAGTAGTAATAGATCATGCGTTTGGAGGTGTGGATGCGCTCGGCAATCGCATCGACGCGAGCGCCGGAAAGCCCCTGCTGGACGAACTCGACAATCGCCTCTTGAAGGATATTCTCGCGGGTCTTTTCCGGGTTGTTCTTGCGACTCTTGCGCGGCTCGACAATCGGCTTGTCGGGTGCTGTGGAGAGTTCTGAAGTTATTGTCATTGCGGGCTCACGGCCATCACTGCACAGGTGGGCGATTATGGGCCGCTCCGCACAGTGAAGGAAGCCGCGCGGCAGCGGTTTGTGCCCGTGTTTACGATTTCCCTACAACTTGGCTTGGCGTACGACACCGCTTCGAGACTTGGCCATGGCCGCCAGTCGTACCGCGACGTTGGCGGCGCCGTAACCTGCGTAACCGTTCTTGCGCTGGATGATCTCGAAGAAGAAGCGCCCTTCGAACGGCTCGGTATACACATGGAACAGCTCGCCACCCTGGGCATCGCGGTCGTAGAGCACGTTGTAATAAGCCAGTTCGCTGAGGAACTCGTCGTCGAAATCGAACCGCGCAGCAAGGTCATCGTAGTAATTGAGCGGGATGTCCAGCAGCGGCACGCCGGCCTCCTTGGCCCGGCTGACTTCGGCAAAGATGTCGTCGCAATCGAAGGCGATGTGATGCACGCCGGAGCCACGATAACTCGACAGCGCGTGTGAGATTGCGGTGTTGCGGTTCTCGGAAATGTTCAGCGGCAAGCGGATCGAACTGTCCCGGCTGCGCAGCGCCCGACTCTTTACCAGGCCGTATGGGTCAGGCAGCACCACTTCATCATCGGCTTCGAAATCCAGCAGGCTTTTATAGAACAGCACCCAACTGTCGAGGCTGTCGGCCGGCAGCGCCATGGCCATGTGGTCGATGCGCTTGAGACCACCGCTGGCCACCGCAGCAGGTTGCAGATTGAAGTCGGTGCCGTAGACATCGGCGTCCTGGTCCACCAGATAAATCAGGCTGCCATCCGGTGCGCGCACCGCGGCGAGCTCCAGTTCATTGGGGCCGACCAGCCCGCGATACGGCTGGCCTTTATAAGCCACTGCCCGGGCCAGCGCACTGGCGCTGTCCTTGACCCGCACGGCGGTGGCACACAGCGAGGGGCCATGCGCCTCAAAAAAACTGTGGGCGAAGGAGTAAGGCTCGGAGTTGAGGATCAGGTTGATATCACCCTGACGCAGCAAGCTCACGCTCTTGGAACGATGCTGGCCGGCTTTGACGAAACCCAGCCGCTCCAGCCAATGAGACAGCTTGGCGCCAAGGCTTTCGTCCACGGCGAACTCAAGAAACTCGATGCCGTTGTACTCGCTGGCCTTGGGCGTCTCGAACAGAATGTCGACAGTCACCGGTGACGTGGTTTCTTGCGCCAGACGCTCGCGGGTTTTCTCCTCCAGGTACAGCAACGAGCGCAAACCGTCGGCGGCATTGGCCCGTGGCGGCGCGGCTCGGAAGCCGTCGTTGAAGATCTCCAGCGACAACGGCCCGGTGTAACCGCTCTTGATGATCGGCGCGAGAAAACCCGGCAGATCGAATTCGCCCTGGCCCGGGAAACAGCGGAAATGCCGGCTCCACTCCAGCACGTCCATGGCCAGGATTGGCGCGTCGGCCATTTGCACGAAGAAAATCTTGTCGCCGGGGATTTCGGCAATCGCGCTCGGATCACCCTTGAGCGACAGCGTGTGAAAACTGTCCAGCAGCACGCCGAGGCTTGGATGATCGGCCTGACGGACGATGTTCCACACCTGTTGATAAGTGTTCACATGGCGGCCCCAGGCCAGCGCTTCATAGCCGATCCGCAAACCACGGGCACCGGCGCGTTCGGCCAGCAAGCGCAGATCATCGATCAGAATTTGTTCGTCACCGATGGCGTCGGCCGAAGCGTTGCTGCACACCAGCACCAGGTCGGTGCCCAGTTCCTGCATCAGGTCGAACTTGCGCTCGGCCCGCTCCAGGTTGCGCGGCAGGCGGTCACGGCGGCAGCCCTCGAAATCCCGGAAGGGTTGAAACAGCGTGATCGCGATCCCGAGATCGGCGCACATCTGTTTGATTTCCCGCGGGCTGCCGTCGTAGTAGAGAAGGTCATTCTCGAAAATCTCCACCCCGTCGAAACCGGCGGCGGCAATGGCTTCAAGTTTTTCCGGCAGGGTACCGCTCAAGGACACGGTTGCAATGGAACGCTGCATATTTCGACTCCCGGTAGTGGAGACAATCTTGTTATCAATCGCACGCTTTCGCTTTTACGTAGGAGCTATCGAGTGAAACGAGGCTGCGATCTTTTGATCTTAAAAACTGACATCAAAAGATCGCAGCCTCGTTTCACTCGACAGCTCCTACAAAGATCAGGGATCGCGTTTATCTGTGAGCGAATTATTGGCCGGGGGAATCGACACAGCAATTTAAAGTGTACTACCCGGTTAGTTTTGCGTGCGATTATCGAACACAATGGCCCTGGGCGAATTGACGATTTTTCGTCCACTGCGCAACATCAACGCCACATTGGGTCCCGTCATCAACCGCGGGCTCCGGTTACCCAAGACCCAGAACACCACATAAAAATAATCGGTGGACTACATGACTCCTTCTCAAAGCTCTCCCGTGGAGCGTTCCTCCATGACTCCTGCCACTGGCGGCATCGGCGACAAGATCCGCGGCGCCATGGCGGTCGGCAAAACCCGTTGGGGCATGCTGGCGCTGGTGTTTTTCGCCACCACCCTGAACTACATCGACCGCGCCGCACTGGGCGTGATGCAGCCTATCCTTGCCAAGGAAATGAGCTGGACGGCGATGGACTACGCCAACATCAACTTCTGGTTCCAGGTCGGCTATGCCATCGGTTTCGTGCTGCAAGGCCGGTTGATCGATCGGGTCGGCGTCAAGCGCGTGTTCTTCTTCGCCGTGCTGCTCTGGAGCCTGGCCACCGGCGCCCATGGCCTGGCCACTTCGGCCGTCGGCTTCATGGTTTGCCGATTCATCCTCGGTCTGACGGAAGCCGCCAACTACCCGGCGTGCGTGAAGACCACACGGTTATGGTTCCCGGCCGGCGAACGCGCCGTGGCCACCGGCATCTTCAACGCCGGGACCAACGTCGGTGCGATGTTCACCCCCATGTTGTTGCCGCTGATCCTGCATGTCTGGGGCTGGCAGGCCGCGTTCCTGTGCATGGCGTCGCTGGGCGGGATCTGGTTGCTGTTCTGGGGCTTGAAGTACTACAACCCGGAAGATCATCCGAGCGTTAAACAATCGGAACTGGACTACATCCAGAAGGAAGTCGAACCGGAACAATCCCGCGTGCCGTTCACCAAAATCCTGCGCATGCGTGGCACCTGGGCCTTCGCCCTGGCTTATGCGATCACCGCGCCGGTGTTCTGGTTCTACCTCTACTGGCTGCCGCCGTTTCTCAATCAGCAATACAACCTGGGGATCAACGTGACCCAGATGGGTATCCCGCTGATCATCATCTACCTCACTGCCGATTTCGGCAGCGTCGGCGGCGGGATCCTGTCCTCATTCCTGATCGGCCGAGGCGTCAACCCGATCAAGGCGCGGCTGATGTCCATGTTCCTGTTCGCCTGCTGCATCGTCGGCGTGATCATGGCGGCGGGTTCGAGCAGCCTGTGGGTCGCCGTGGCCGCCATCTCCCTGGCCATCGGTGCGCACCAGGCCTGGACCGCGAACATCTGGAGCCTGGTGATGGACTACACGCCTAAACACATGATGAGTACGGTGTTCGGCTTCGGTGGCATGTGCGCGGCCATCGGCGGGATGTTCATGACCCAGTTGGTCGGCCACATTCTGACGATCACCAACAACAATTACACCGTGCTGTTCACCATGATTCCGGCGATGTACTTCATCGCGCTGATCTGGATGTACTTCATGGCACCGCGCAAGATTCCTACTGTCACCCCGTAAAATCCCCTCCCCCGGCAGGCCTGATTCCAGGCCTGCCCTGCGGCTCTCACCGACGACTCTGCTGCCAGGCTGCTGCCAACCCGCTGCAACAGATCACCGCGATCCCGATCACCGTGGTCAGGGTCGGCGTGTGGGAAAACAGCAACCAGCCCAGCAAACCGGCAAAGACAATCTGGCAATAGCCGAACGGCGCCAACAACGCCGGGGCTGCATGGCGGAAGGCTTGCGTCAGAAACAAGTGAGCCGTCATCCCGCAGGCGCCCAGCGCCACCATCATGAATCCATGGCCCAGGCTGGGGACTTGCCAGAAGAACGGCACCAGCGCGCTCATCACCAGGGTGTTGCACAGCCCGGCGAAAAAGTTGCTGGTGGTCGGGCTGTCGATTTCACTGAGCTTGCGGGTTAGCAACTGATAGAAGCAGAAAAACAGCGCCGAGCAGAGCGGCAGCAACACCGCCGGGGTAAAGAGATCTCCGCCGGGATGGACGATGATCAACACGCCGATGAAGCCGCAAATCACCGCAATCCACTGGCCACGCGTGACGTGCTCGCGCAGCAATGGCACCGACAGCGCCGTCACCAGCACCGGCGCAAGAAAGTTGACCGCCGTGGCTTCGGCCAAAGGGATGTACTGCAAGCCGGTGGTGAAAAACAGACTGGTGCCCAGCAGGCACAACGCCCGCAACAGCTGAAGCAACGGCCGTTTGGTGCGTAGGACACCCAACCCGGATTGCGGCAGGAAAATCCCGGCCATGAGTAAGGTGTGAACCAGATAACGGGCCCAGACCACCATGACGACCGGGTAGAAGCCTGAAAGGTATTTCGACAAGGCGTCGTGACTGGAAAACAGGAAGGTCGCAACGACGATCAGCACAATCCCTTTGAAGGGCTGGTTTACGCCTGAGAGCGGAGTGCTGACGGTCATTCGGTATCCCTTGTGTTATGCATCAACTATTTAAAAGCATCCCTTACCGGAAAGACGAACCCGAATAATTTAGAACCTTGTTCCAGATTCCTACACAGGTAAACCAAAAAAGTGTGCGAACAGCGCACGGTTTCTGTAGGAGCGATCAGTTGAACAACTCCGAGGCCAGACTGGCCGCCGACAGCTCATCGGCGAATTTCAACAACAGTGGCGCCAACTCATGCAATCGCGCCCCCGGCATCCGCGCGCTGGGCCCGGCGATGCTCAGCACACCGATGACTCGACCATCACTGGGATGTCGCACCACCGCAGCTATCGCCGAAGTGCCCACTGCCGAACTTTCCTCGACCCAGGCATAGCCCTGCTCCCGCGCCAGGCGCAGGCGTTCCAGCAATTCGATGTTGGAACGCGGAGCATTTGGCCCGAGGTCCTTTGGCCGCTCGACACCCTGTCGTTCGACCAGGGACAGCGCCTCGGCATCGCTCATGCACGCCAGCCACGCATGCCCGGACGCGGTGTAAAACAAGGGCGCATCACGGCCCATGTCCGGGTCGTAGCGCAGCCCGGAACGGGCGCCCTGGGATTTGGCGATCCAGATCTGCCGCTCACCTTCAATCACCCCAAGACGCACCAGCTCGCCGGTTTCCTGGGCGAGGCGATCCAGCACTGGTTGCACAATATCGGCGCCGCTGCCCGACAGGTAACGGAAACCCATCGCCACCAGTTTGGTCGACAGGTGATACCGCAAATTCTCCGGATTCTGTCGCACATAACCCAGCCGGATCAGCTCGGCGAGCAACCGGTGAGTCGCGCTTTTGGGAATATCCAGCTGCTCCGCCAGCTTCTGCATCGGCAGGCCACGAGGGTCACTGGTGAGACTTTCAAGCACGCTGAAAACACGTTCGATCTGACTGCCTGCCATTGAGAGGTTCCACACAAATTTTGTCCGATTCTAGAAGACAACCGACCGTATGCGAAATCTGGAACCCACTGTCCGAAAACGAAGCAGGCGGTCGCCTGCTCGATAAAAACCGACCGCCCGAAGGAATTAGATGGGTTGTCTGTGTTCAATACGAGTCTGGAAGACTCCCGGCCACCCACCACAGGTTGCCGGGACGGCTGCTGTGCGCAACAAAAGATGGACGACCGGACTGGCGCCGCTCCCACTCAGCAGCAACACTCATCCCCACGGACAATCAGAGGATTCCCACATGCTATGGAAAAAAGGCCGACGCAGCGACAACGTGGTCGATGCCCGTGGAGATGATGTCGGCAGTGGCGGTGGCAGAATGCGCTTCGGTGGCGGCAAGGGCCTGAGCCTGACGGCGATTATCCTGATCGTCGGGATCGGCTGGATCACCGGCCAGGACCCGCTGCAAATCCTCGGACAATTGACCGGACAGATGAGCGAGCAATCGGCACCGGCCCCGACTCAAACCCGCAAGGCGCCACCGGCCACTGATGAAGGAGCCGAGTTCGTGCGCTCGATCCTCGGCGATACCGAAGACACCTGGGGTCAAATTTTCCAGCAGGCCGGTCGTCAATATAAGGACCCGACCCTGGTGCTGTTCAGCGGCCGCGTCAACTCGGCCTGCGGCCTGGCCAGTTCGGCGACCGGTCCGTTCTATTGCCCGGCGGACCAGAGGGTCTACCTGGACATGAGTTTCTTCCAGGAAATGTCCCAACGCTTTTCCGCCGCTGGCGACTTCGCTCAGGCCTACGTGATCGCTCACGAAATCGGACACCACGTGCAGACGCTTCTCGGTGTATCGGCGAAAGTTCAGACTGCCCGCCAACAGGGTCGGCAGATGGAAGGCGACAGCGGTTTGCTGGTGCGCCAGGAACTTCAGGCCGATTGCCTGGCCGGAGTCTGGGCCAACAATGCGCAGAAACGGCTGAACTGGCTGGAACCCGGTGACATTGAAGAAGCCTTGAACGCCGCCAATGCCATCGGCGATGACCGCTTGCAACAGCAAGGTCAGGGGCGCGTGGTGCCGGACTCGTTTACTCATGGTACGTCGGCGCAAAGGGTGCGCTGGTTCAAAATCGGATTCGCACAAGGCCAGGTCGGCCAGTGCGATACCTTTGCAGCGAAAAACCTATAAATGAACAAGTGGCTGTTAGCTCTACTGATCACCTGCGCAAGCGCCCAGGCTGCCGAGCATGCGGTCAAAGAGGTCAGCTCCGGACGCCTGCTTTTGACTTCAGGTGAAATCGCGGTGGGCATCGGCCCGGCGCCGGCGAAAATCGAACGCGTGCTGATCATCATCCATGGTCGATTGCGCAATGCCGATACCTATCGCCAGAGCGCCGTGCGCGTGGCCGAACAGGCCGGGCAAACCGCCAGCACCTTGGTGATCGCTCCGCAATTTCTCAATGAAGCCGACGTCGTAGCCCATCCCGTGGCGGACAGCGTATTGCGCTGGCAGGGCAACGACTGGATGGCGGGCGGTTTATCCACCGCACCGTTTGCCATCAGTTCCTACGCGGCGCTCGACGAAATCATTGGCCGAATCGGCGATCGAAAACAGTTTCCGGATGTGAAGCAAATTGTCATCGCCGGTCACTCCGGCGGCGCTCAGGTAGTGCAGCGATACGCGTTGCTGGGCCACGACCAGCCAGCGCTAAAGGCGGCCGACATACAGGTGCGTTACGTCATTGCCAACCCGTCGTCTTATGCGTACTTCGATGAACGACGACCCGTGGCGTTCAACCACGCCGGTTGCCCGAATTTCAATCGCTGGAAATATGGGCTGGCGAATTTACCCGCCTATGCCGAAGGGCAAACGGCCAAGCAGTTGAAGGAAATCTACGTCAAACGTGATGTCGTTTATCTAATCGGACAGCAGGATAACGACCCTAAGCAGTCGGCGCTGGATAAAAGCTGTGAAGCCCAGGCTCAGGGAGCCAATCGATTGGCTCGCGGGCGCAATTATTTTGCTCACCTGAAGCGGCTGCAACCTCAAGGATTGAATCAGCAACTGATTGAAGTGCCCGGGGTCGGGCATGACGGGGATGGGATGTTCAACTCGCCGCAGGGGCGCAAGGCGTTGTTCGGTCAGTGAGTTTTGTGGTGCCTGATCAGGCGCCTTCGCGGGCAAGCTCGCTCCCACAGGTTTTGTGTTGGACAAAGTATTGTGATCAACACAGAACCTTGTGGGAGCGAGCCTGCTCGCGAGGCCCTCAAGCCGACAACATTTCCCGCAACGCCACGCAATCCGCCGCATGCCAATCCGCCAACTCAGGCCAGGGATTATCCGGCAGGTTCACCAACACCGTCCGCGCCCCTGCCGCCCGACCGCAATCCAGATCGAAGCGGTAATCGCCGACCATCACCAGCTCGCTGGCCGGGACATTCCAGGCCTGGGCCAACTTCAGCAGACCGCCGGGATGCGGTTTTGGCGGTGCTTCATCGCGGCCCAGTACATCCTCCGCCGCGAAGCAGTCAGCCAAACCGATCGCCTCTAGCGTGACATGCGCCAGTTCGCGCGCATTGCGCGTGAGAATGCCCAGGCGATAACCGCGCCCGGCCAGCTCGCGCACCAGTTCTACCGCGCCCGGTGCCGCTTTCGAACCCAGTGCCAGGTCGCGTTCATGTTCCAGCAACCACGCATGTTTGGCGGCGGCCTCATCGGCCGGCAGCGCGGCGAGGTGGGTCAGGATGTCGTCATCGGCAGGAATCGCCAACGCCACGCGGATCGCCGCGAAGTCATGCACGGCCACCGTCAGGGTGCCGTCCATGTCGAACACCCAGTGCCGCACCTCGGCCAGGCTCATGCCCAATCCTTGCGGTGGCGAATCAGGCCTTCCTGAGTGACCGACGCCACCAGTTGCCCGGCACGATTGAACACGCTGCCACGGGAGAAACCGCGGGAGTTGCCCGCCCAAGGGCTGTCCATCGCATACAGCAACCAATCATCGGCACGTAGATCCTGATGGAACCACAGCGCGTGATCGAGGCTGGCGACCTGCATGTCTTTCTGCCAGACCGATTTGCCATGGGGCTGCATCGAGGTGGTCAGCAACCCGAAATCCGAAGCGTAGGCCAGCAGGTATTTATGCAGCGCCGGGGAGTCGGCCAAGGCACCGTCGGCGCGAAACCAGACGTACTTGATCGGATCGGACGGCTGCGGGTTGTAGGGATCTTTCTCGGTGATCGGGCGAAACTCGATCGGTTTCGGGCACAGGAATTTTTCGCGCATGTGCTCAGGGATCAGGTGCGCGCGCTGCTGAGTGAGTTCCAGCTCCGACGGCAGGTTTTCCGGGCCGACCACCACCGGCATCTCGGCTTGGTGCTGGAAGCCTTCTTCGTCGTACTGGAACGACGCACTGCAGGTGAAAATCGGGTTGCCCTTCTGGATCGCCGTCACCCGGCGCGTGCTGAAACTGCCGCCGTCGCGTACCCGGTCAACCTGATAAACCACAGGCAACGCGGAATCGCCGGGGCGCAGGAAATAACCGTGCATCGAATGCACATGACGCGCTTCTTCGACCGTCTGACTGGCCGCCGACAGGGATTGGCCGATCACCTGACCGCCGAACAGCTGACGAAAACCCAGGTCCTGGCTGCGGCCACGGAACAGGTTTTCTTCGATCGGTTCCAGGGTCAGCAGGTCAACCAGATCATCCAACACTTGGCTCATTCAGACTCTCCTCACACAACGCATGCCGCGCAGTCTTGGCTGCGACGGTCGATTCAATTTCTGGCCAGGGCCCACGGCAGCCATTGTAAACGTCCGTGTCGGCTTAGCCATGCAAGGTTTGCAGCCATTGTTCACGAGTGATGCGGTACAACGCATGGTGACGCAGGGGATGATCGGCCGCGAGCATCGGGTGCTCGAAATCATTGGCTGAATCATGATGCATGCCGATTGCCTGCATGACTTTCTGCGACGGCATGTTGGTTTCGGTGGTGAAGGACACCACTTCTTTCAGCGCCAACCGATCAAACCCGCAGCGCAGAGCGGTCCACGCCGCTTCACTGGCGTAACCAAGGCCCCAGTGCTCGCGAGCCAGGCGCCAGCCGATTTCGGTGGCCGGGGCAAAGCGCGCGTCGAAGCCAACCACGGCGAGCCCGGTAAAACCGATAAATGCCCCGGTGTCCTTGCGCTCCAGCGCCCAGAAACCGAAGCCATGTTCGGCAAAATGGCCACGAATCCGTCCGATCAGCGAGGCACTTTCCAGTCGACTCAAAGGCGCCGGAAAATAACGCATCACCTGTGGATCGGCGCACATCGCCGCAAACTCAGGTAAATCCTCATCGCTCCACTGCCGTAACAGCAGTCGCGCGCTCTCGAGTTCCAGTATCGGTTCCATCGTGCTCCCCCGTTCCCATGCCACAAGTCTACAACGCTGGTAGGATCCGTCCTTCATTCCTACGTTAATTCGTCATGCCCCTGCCCCTGATCTACCACGAAGACTACAGCCCCGAGTTCCCGGCGGAACACCGCTTCCCCATGGACAAGTTTCGCCTGTTGCGCGATCACCTGGTGGACAGCGGACTGACTCGCGACGCCGACCTGCTGCGCCCCGACCTCTGCCCGCCAGAGATTCTCGCGCTCGCACATGACCCTGCGTATATCGAACGCTACATGGGCGGCGAGTTGTCCCGTGAAGACCAGCGACGCCTCGGCCTGCCGTGGAGCGAAGCCCTGGCCCGGCGCACGGTGCGAGCGGTTGGCGGCTCGCTGCTGGCGGCCGAGCAGGCGCTGGAGCATGGTTTGGCCTGTCATCTGGCTGGCGGCACCCATCACGCGCATTACGACCATCCTGCCGGGTTCTGCATCTTCAATGACCTGGCGGTGATCAGCCATTTCCTGCTGGAAAGCGGCCGTGTGAATCGGGTGCTGATCTTCGACTGCGATGTGCATCAGGGCGACGGGACTGCACGGATCCTGCACAACACCCCCGAAGCGGTGACCGTTTCCCTGCACTGCGAGAAGAACTTTCCTGCGCGCAAAGCCGAAAGTGACTGGGACATTCCACTGCCCAAGGGCATGGGCGATGCCGATTACCTGAAGGTGGTGGACGATGCGCTGAATTATTTGCTGCCGCTCTACCAACCTGACCTGGTGTTGTACGACGCTGGCGTCGATGTGCATAAAGATGACGCGCTCGGTTATCTGAAGCTGACAGACGAAGGCGTCGCCGCCCGCGATGAAAGCGTGATGCGCCATTGCCTGGGCCGGGATATCCCGGTGGTCGGGGTGATCGGCGGCGGCTACAGCAAGGACCGCAAGGCGTTGGCGCGCCGTCATGGAATCCTGCATCACAGTGCGCAACGGGTCTGGCAGTCATCAGGTTGTCATTGAGGTCTGGGTCTTTACCCACAATGCCTGTGGAACTGCCTGTGGATAACCTGAGTGAAAGGGCCTACAGGCTATGTGCTGTGTAGCCTACAGAACACTGGTTGTTTTTTGATCACTATCTTATAAACACAACAGAACCCATGTGGGAGTGAGCCTGCTCGCGATAGCGGAGGCACATCCAGTAATTGAAGTGACGGTCAGATCGCTATCGCGAGCAGGCTCACTCCCACAGGGAATGGTGCTGGTAGAATGCGCGGCTTATTCCGCCAAGCCGCAGCTCTCGCCATGACCCAATCCGCCGCCCTCTCCCCTCACGTCGCCATCATCGGCGGCGGCCCCGCCGGTTTGATGGCCGCCGAAGTGCTGAGCCAGGCCGGGGTCAAGGTTGACCTGTACGACGGCATGCCGTCAGTAGGGCGAAAATTCCTCCTGGCCGGCGTCGGCGGCATGAACATCACCCATTCCGAAGCCTACCCGGCATTTCTCTCACGCTACGCCGAACGCGCGCCGCAGATTGCGCCACTGCTGCGTGGCTTCGGTGCCGATGCGCTGTGCCAATGGATTCATGACCTGGGCATCGAAACCTTTGTCGGCAGCTCCGGGCGAGTCTTTCCTACAGACATGAAAGCCGCCCCCCTATTGCGCGCCTGGCTCAAACGCCTGCGAGACAGCGGCGTCGTTATCCATACCCGCCACCGCTGGCTCGGCTGGGATGACAGCGGTGGATTGCGCATCGCCAGCCCTGAAGGCGAAAAAACCGTCAAACCTGACGCCACCTTGCTGGCCCTCGGTGGCGGTAGCTGGTCGCGGCTGGGCTCGGACGGCGCCTGGATGCTGGCGCTGGAACAACACGGCGTAGGACTCGCGCCGCTGCAACCGAGTAATTGCGGCTTCGAGGTGCAGGCCTGGAGCGAGTTGATGGTCAGCAAATTCGCCGGCGCACCGCTGAAAAACATCGCCATTGGCCTCAATGACGACGTGCCGCGGCTCGGGGAATGTGTGATTACGGCAACCGGGATCGAAGGCAGTTTGATCTACGCCTTGTCAGCGCCGATCCGCGAGGCCATCAATCAGCACGGCTCAGCAACCATTCACCTGGACCTGTTGCCGGGCAAGCCTGTGGATAAAGTACAGTCTGCGCTGAGCAAACCGCGTGGTTCACGCTCAATGTCCAAGCACCTGCACAGTCAGCTCGGCATTGATGGCGTGAAAGCGGCGTTACTGCGCGAACTGACGCCGGCCGAACACTTCACCGATCCGGCGCTGCTGGCCAAAGCGATCAAGGCGCTTCCACTGACACTGGTGAAAACCCGCCCACTGGACGAGGCCATCAGCACTGCCGGTGGCGTGATGTTCGAAGCAATGGATGAGCGTTTGATGCTCAAGCAACTGCCCGGCGTGTTCTGCGCAGGAGAAATGCTGGATTGGGAAGCACCGACCGGCGGCTATTTGCTGACCGCGTGTTTCGCCAGTGGGCGAGCGGCAGGGTTGGGGATGGTGGAGTGGTTGAAACACAAGGGCTGAAGAACCGGTGCGCGCGCCACTGATCGTTCCCACGCTCTGCGTGGGAATGCCTCTTCGGACGCTCTGCGTTCGGCTTTGAAGGGACGCGGAGCGTCCCGGGCTGCATTCCCACGCAGAGCGTGGGAACGATCATTACGCGATCAAGGCTTCTTCTTACGCGGCCCGGTATTAAACACCGGCACCTTGCGCACAGGTTTGATCGAAGGCTCCGGCGCCGACGCATCCCCACTCTCGACCCACTTACCCAGATTGCGTTTACCGCCACCGGAGGTCTTCGGCTTCTTCGGTTTTTTCGGCTTCTTGACGACCTGACCGCTGGCATCGGTATCCGGCACCCGGTGCTCAGGCTCGAAGTCATGCTCCATCTGGCGAGGCAATGTCTGACGGGTCAACGTCTCGATGGCCGACAGCAGATTCACTTCGTCAGCGCAGACCAGCGAAATCGCCTGCCCGGTTGCACCCGCGCGACCGGTACGGCCGATCCGGTGGATGTAGTCCTCCGCCACGATCGGCAGGTCGAAGTTGACCACCAATGGCAAATCTTCAATGTCCAGACCACGGGCCGCAACGTCGGTGGCCACCAGAATCTGCACTTCACTGGCCTTGAAACGGTCCAGCGCACGCTGACGGGTTGCCTGCGGTTTGTCGCCGTGGATGCCGTCGGCATTGACGCCCAGGCCCTGGAGTTTTTCCACCAGCGCGTCCACGCCATTGCGGGTCTTGGCGAATACCAGCACCTGCTTCCACTTGCCCTTGCGCAGCAAGTGGATGAACAGCTCCGGCTTGCGCTTCTTGTCCACCGTCACCACCCATTGTTTGACGGTGTTGGCCGCCACGTTGCGCGGGCTGACTTCGATGCTCAACGGATCGTTGAGCATTTGTCCGGCCAGCAAGCGGATCGCGTCGGAGAACGTCGCGGAGAACAGCAGCGTCTGACGTTGCTTGGGCAGCACGCGGTAGATATTCCCCAGTTCCTCGGAGAAACCCAGATCAAGCATGCGATCGGCTTCGTCCAGGATCAGGGTTTGCAGCTGATTGAACTTGAGGGCCTTCTGGCGATACAGGTCGAGCAAACGACCCGGCGTCGCCACCAGCACGTCAACCCCCTTGCGCAGCTTCATCATTTGCGGGTTGATGCTGACGCCGCCGTACACCGCGTAAGTGCTCAGCGGCAGATTCTCGGCGTACTGACGCACGGCTTCGTGAACCTGTTCGGCCAATTCGCGGGTCGGCACCAGGATCAGTGCGCGCACCGAGTTGGACGCCACTTTCGGCCCTTCCATGGCCAGTAATTGCAGGAGCGGCAGCGCGAAGCCGGCGGTCTTGCCAGTCCCGGTCTGGGCGGCAGCCATCAGGTCGCGACCGGCCAGCACCGCCGGAATGGCTTGCGCCTGAACCGGCGTCGGGGTCTGGTAGCCGAGCGTCTCGAGAGAGCGCAGCAAAGGTTCGATCAGGCCAAGGGAGGCGAAAGTCATGGGATTACCGTAGGAAAATTCAGCGCGGGTGTGCAATGGCGCGCAGTTTACCCTAATTCACACTCGATTCTGTCTGCACCACGGCCGCAGGTCTTTCCGGCGCCCGGCGCCACTGCGGCAAACCGATCAACACCACGGCGCTGATGATCACCAACATGGCCAGCGCTTCTTCTATCCCGATGGTCTCGCCGACAAACACGATCCCCAGCAACACCGCCACCGCTGGGTTGACGTAGGCATAACTGGTGGCCGCCGCCGGACGCACGTTTTTCAACAGGTACATATAAGCGTTGAAAGCGATGATCGAGCCGAAGAAGGTGAGGTAGGCCAGGGCCGCCCAGCCTTCGATCGGCGGCATGGCTTGCAGATGCTCACCGCTTACCGCACTGCCGATCAGCAGCGCTACACCGCCGACCAGCATTTCCACGGCACTGGCCATCGCGCCTTGGGGCAGCGGTAAGTGTTTGCTCCACACCGAACCGAAGGCCCAGGACGCTGCGGCGAATATCAGCAAGGCGGCACCCAACGGGCTCGATTGCAAGTTGGAACCGAGATTGAGCATGGCAATGCCGATCAGCCCGAGCGCAATCCCGGCCCATTCGAGACGGGTATTACGCGCGCCCCAGAAATATCCGCAGAGCAAGGTAAACAGCGGCACCGTCGCCACCGCCAACGCAGCCACACCCGAAGCCACGCCCGTGTGCTCGGCCACGCTCACCGCGCCGTTACCGAAACTCAGCAGCAAAATCCCGATGATCCCGGCGGCTTTCCACTGTGGCCAGGTCGGTGCCGGCGCCCCGCGCCAGCGCAGGAACGCATACATCAGCGTCCCGGCGATCACGAAGCGGATACCGGCGAGCAGCAGCGGCGGCCAGTACTCCACACCGATGCGAATCACCAGGTAAGTCGACCCCCAAATCACGTACAACGCGAAAAAGGCAGCGATCAACGGTAAGGGAAAACGACGTAAGCCAGGCATGGGGCAGCTCGTAGGCAAGACAAGTGAGCAGCTATTCTAGAAAGGCCAGTCGCTTAAAATAAGTTACAAAACCTGTTTATAGCGCCGGTACACTTTTCAAAACACGGAGTTCATCGCTATAAACCGTGTTTTCGAAAGTCAGTCATTTTTCAGGAATCCGACGATGGACAAATACGACCGCATGCTCCTCAGCGCCCTGTTGGAAAACGGTCGTGCGTCCTACGCCGACCTGGCGCGCAAAGTGAACCTGTCCGCCCCGGCCGTGGCCGAGCGCGTGGCCAAACTGGAAGCTTGCGGAGTAATCACCGGTTATCAGGCGAAAGTCGACATGGCCAAGCTTGGCTTGCCGATCCAGTGCGTGATCGAACTGCGCTTGAATCAGCACGGTAACCAGAAGGCCTACGACGACCTGATCAAAATCCCACAACTGACCGAATGCCACCGAGTGACGGGGGATCCCTGCGTGATCATGCAAGCGGCGGTGGGTTCGATGCCGGAGCTGGAAGAGCTGATCAACCGGATCGCCAAGTTCGGGTTCAGCAAAACGTCGATTGTGCTGTCGAGCGCGATAGAGAAGCGCGTGCCGCTGGGGCAGTTGGAAGGCAATGGCAGAATCTGAAACGGCGCAATCCCTGTGGGAGCGAGCCTGCTCGCGATAGCGGAGTATCAGTCGACATCGATGCTGAATGATAAATCGCTATCGCGAGCAGGCTCGCTCCCACAGGGGATTTGCGGTGTTCTTAGAACCCGCGATGGCGCTTGAGATGCTCATTGATCTTCGCCGCCGGCACTTTTTGCAAGCTCACCAGCAGATCATGTGACAACTCGCGCAACCCGTGTTTCTGCCGCAGTTCCTGGGCCAGATACGCCGTCAGGTTGGCCGCCATTTCAGCATCGGCCATGGCCCGGTGAGCCTTGCCGGTGTTAGGCAGGTTGGCGAACGTGGTAAGCGTGCCGAGTTTGTGGTTCGGCGCGGCGGGCATCAAACGGCGGGCCAGAAGCAGCGAGCAGGCAAAGTTCTGCAAGCGTGTGCGTTTGATTCGCCCCAGCTCAAAGTCCCAGAACTTCTGGTCGAACGCGGCGTTGTGCGCCAGCAGCGGTGTGATGCCGACGAATTCGTTGACTTCGTTCATCACCTGCTCGGCCGATGGCGCGGTGCGCAGCATGGCGTTGCTGATGCCGGTGAGTTGTTCGATGAAGGCTGGCACGCGCACGCCGGCATTCATCAGGCTTTGGTAACGCTCGACGATGCGCCCCTGTTCAAGGATCACCACGGCAATTTCCGTGGCCCGGCAACTGCTGCTCGGGGAGATCCCGGTGGTTTCAAAGTCGATGACTGCTATGCGTTCCAAACCTGTTTCAACTCCGTAAAAATCAATTCTTGAGCAGCAACGCGCCTTCGATCGGCACGTAGCGGCTGGCGGCGCGGATCAGCGAGTTGGCCGTCAGGCCCGGTACGCCGTAGGCCACGGCTTGCACTCCGTGCTTGGTGATGATGCGCTCCAGCAGCATGTCGAAATCACCGTCACCGGAGGCCAGCACCACTTCGTCGACATGATCGGCGGCGTCCATGATGTCGAGGGTGATGCCCACGTCCCAGTCACCTTTGGCCGAGCCATCGCTGCGCTGGATGTAGGGCTTGAGCTTCACGACGAAGCCGAGGTTGCGCAGGATCTGCTGGAATTGCTGCTGTTTGCTGTCGCCACGATCGATGGCGTAGGCGTAGGCCTCAACGATCTCGCCCTGTTTGCTGATATCAGCCCACAGCGCGGCATAGTTGAAATGGCAGCCATAGGCCTGACGCACGGTGTAATAGAGGTTCTGGACATCGGCGAACACTGCGATTTTTTTCACCGGTCATCCTCGTTGTCGCGCCGCAGCGCAGGCAGGATCAGGCACCTGGCCCGAAAAGTTGCCCAGTATGCCAGCCTGAAGGATTGTTCCGCGAATAATCAGCCGTGTGGCGAGGGAGCTTGCTCCCGCTGGACTGCGTAGCAGGCCCTTAGGTTCTAAAGCAAGGGGCGCTTCGCACCCCAGCGGGAGCAAGCTCCCTCGCCACAGTGAATCAGACGAAGGAATCGTCGTCGCCGCCGAAGAACGATGAGCTGTCATCGCTGTAGTCGGCGTCGGCAAAGCCGCCCTGATCACTGGAGTTGTCGGCCACGCGCTGATCCTCGTTCCAGCCGCTATCGCCACTTTGATCGTTGACCTGAGCCGGTTCTTCCTTGATCACTTCAGCCACTTCCGGCTGCTGATTCTGATGGAACAGGCTGCTGATGCCTTGCGCCAGCATCACGCCACCGGCCACACCGGCGGCGGTTTTCAGTGCACCACCGAGGAAACCACTGCCGGCAGGCTGTTGCTGGGCGTAATTCTGCCGAGGCGGTGCCGCACCGAAATTCTGTTGTGGCGGCTGCGAGTTGAACGACGGCCGCGCCGGTTCACGCCAGCCGCCACCGCTCGAGGCAGGTGGACTTTGGGTGGGTGCTGGCTGCGGATCACGGGAACCGCCACCGAAGATGCTCGACAAGAAGCCACCGCTGCTGGGTGCAGCCGCCGCCGGCTGCGCCTTGGCCGATTGCAGTTCGGCCTGCAATTGCTCGACTTGCCGGGCGAGTTGTTTGTTCTGTTCGTCGAGGCTTTTGAGAGCCGCCTCTTGCACCAGAATCGCCTGGGTCATGAAATAGCCTGCCGCGGGCTGGCGAGTCAGGTGTTCCTTGATCCGCGCCTCGGCCTGGGCGTCGCGCGGGGCTGAGTCCGTTTCGGCCTGTTGCAGCCGGGAAAACAGTCCATCGATCAGGGTTTGTTCTTCGCTGTTCATGGCGACCTCGTAGATTGCCGGGAAAATCGTCGCCCCTATCCACTGTGGAAAAGGTGCTCATCCGTAATGGAGGCTGATAAAGGATGTTTCAATGGTCTTTACCGAACGTTTACGTTTGCGCCCCAATGCGCTTCATCGGTTAAAGTGGGCCACTGCTTCCAACCTGCGATACCGACTGATGAATTCGTTCGATGTACTGCGTGACTCACTGTATTTCTTCAAGCGCAATCTGGGCCAGATCGTGCAGCTGTGCCTGCCGCTGGTGATTTTCGAGGCGCTGCTGCAACAAGTGGTCGATCACTCCACCGAGCCGGACAGCTTTCCCGGTATCAGCGTGATGGTCGGCTTGCTGGTTTATCCGCTGTACACCGGCGCACTGATCCTGTTCCTCGATGCCCGCAGCCGTGGCGAGTCGCCGCGCATTCGCGACCTGCTGTCGAGGTCCGCCTACTTATGGCCGCGTTTTGCCGTGCTGACGGCGCTCAATACGCTGCTGATCCTGATCGGCCTGTCGCTGTATTTCCTGCCGGGCATCTGGCTGATGGTGACCCTCGCGTTTGGCGAGTATTTGCTGGTGCTGCGCGGCATGGCACCGCTGGCGGCGATGAAGGAAAGCCTGCGCCTGACCCGCGGCAACTTTCTGCGCATTCTGGTGTGCATTCTCTGCGTAATGGGCCCGTTGTGGGTGCTCAAGGGCGCGACCCTGGCGGTTTATCCCGAACCGCAGAACGCGGTGATTTCCCTGCTGATCGACAGCGCCCACAGCTTCCTGCAACTGTTCGTCAGCGTGGTGCTGTTTCGCTTGTTCATGTTGATCGACGAGGTGCCAGAAAAGATTGATCGACCTCTTTAAAGAACAACGCGCCCCTTGTAGCAGCTGGCGAAGCCTGCGTTCGGCTGCGCAGCAGTCGTAAAATCAGTGCTCACGGTGAACCAGGCAGACCGCGCTCGCCGGATTTACGACTGCTTCGCAGCCGAACGCAGGCTTCGCCAGCTGCTACAGGGATATCGTTACGGCTAATTGCCGGGCAGGCCGTTTCGCCCTTGGGATTAAACCCGACGCTCGGTTATGCTCGGGGTCAACTTTTGTAACGCTATAAGCCGAGCCATGACCCGTCTGCTGCGCTACACCCTGCTGGGCCTGTTGATCGCGACCGGCCTGATGGTCTTGCTGATCTACAACCTGACCTGGCGCCCCGAAGCCAAGGAAGCCTTGCCGGTCAGTTGCAACGCCCAGGCTCCGACGCTGGTGCCCGGTCAGGCGCTGAAGGTGATGACCTGGAACGTCCAGTACCTGGCGGGAAAACGCTACGTGTTCTGGAATGACCTGGCGGCCGGCAATGACGAAAAACCCACGCCCGAAGACATGGCCTTCAGCCTCGATGAAGTGGCGCGGGTGATCCGTGACGAGCAACCGGACGTCGTGCTGTTGCAGGAGCTCGATGACGGCGCCAAGGCCAGCGATTACCAAAACCAGTTCAAGCTGCTTCAGGAACGAGTCGCGGACCTGTATCCATGCAGCGCCCACGCCTTCGACTGGAAAGCCGATTTCGTGCCTGAGCCGCACATTTTCGGCAGCGTCGGCCGGCAGTTGGTCACCCTCAGCCGCTACCAGATAAAACAGGCCGAACGCCTGCAATTACCGGTCGCACCGGCCAACGTCATCAGCCGGCAGTTCAAACCGAAAAACGCCTTGTTGGTCACCTATCTGCCGTTGAGCGACGGTGGTCAGCTAGCGGTGCTCAACACCCATCTGGACCACGTTCTCCCACCAGACGAAACACTGCAGTCCCAGGTGTCGGCCATCGTCAAAATACTCGACAAACTCGAAAGCCGCAGCACGCCGTGGTTGATCGGGGGCGACTTCAACCTGTTGCCGCTGGGGCAATATCGACGCCTGCCCGACGAGCAACGCACGCCCTACTCTGCCGACAGTGCGCTGCATGTGCTCTGGGACAAATACCCGATGATCCCGACCAACAACGAAGCCAGCGGCATCGACCGGGCGCGGTGGTTGACCCATTACCCGAATGATCCGGGCTTGAACGGCCCGGACCGGACTGTCGACTACCTGTTCTACAGTCCGCGGATCAAACGGGTCGAGGCGACGGTGAGGCAGGACGATACCTTGCGGATCTCCGATCACTTGCCGGTGATTGCAAGGTTCCTCTTGCCGGCAGCGCCTTAACTTCGGTTAAACGCAAAACCTGTGGGAGCGAGCCTGCTCGCGATGGCGTAGTGTCAGTTGACATCTTTGTTGGATGATCAATCGCAATCGCGAGCAGGCTCACTCCCACAGGGATTTGTGCACGGTCAATGTTCCTCCTCCAGCTCATCGTGCAATAGCCCGAAGATCCTGCGCTTCATGTCGATGAACGAGCGCTCCATGACCATGTCCAGCGTCCGTGGGCGTTCGATCGGCACGTCCAGAATCTGCTTGATCCGACCCGGCCGAGCGCCCATCACGTAGACCCGATCACCCAGCAGAATCGCCTCGTCGATATCGTGAGTCACGAACAACACGGTCTTCTTGCTGTTGCCCCAGACCCGCAACAACAGCTGCTGCATTTGCAGGCGCGTCTGGCTGTCGAGCGCGCCGAAGGGCTCGTCCATGAGCAGGATTTGCGGGTCGTTGGCCAGCGCCCGAGCAATCGCCACGCGCTGCATCATGCCGCCGGACAGCTGCTTGGCGTAGTTGTCGGCAAACCCGGACAGGCCGACTTCGTTGACGTAGTAATCGACGATCTCCTTGCGCTGGGCGGCGGCCATGCCGCGACGCTTGAGGCCGAACTCGACGTTCTGCCGCACGGTCAGCCACGGGAACAGCGTATAGCTCTGGAACACCATGCCGCGATCCGCGCCCGGCCCCTGAACTTGCTGGCCACCGACGTAGATCTCGCCTTCCGTGGGCTCATTCAAACCCGCCGTGAGGTAAAGCAGACTCGACTTGCCGCAGCCCGAAGGCCCCACCAGCACGGCGAATTGCTGATCCGGCACTTCAAACGACACCTGATCCAGCGCGGTGAACACGCCACCGTCGGGCTTTTGATAGCGAAGGCTGACCTTGTCCACTTGCAGCCGTGGTGCGGCGTGCACCGGGGCGGGTTGTGGCGTGATGAAACGAGGGTTGACGGCGCTTACTGAGCCCATGCGGCGATCCTCAGACGAAGGAAACGGAACAGTTGATCGGTGACCAGGCCCAGCAGGCCGATGATCGCGATTGCCAGGAAAATCACATCCACTTGAAAGCCGCGCATGGCTTTAAGGCTCAAGTAGCCCAGACCGCTGGAAGCCGCGACCAGCTCGGCAACCACCAGGTAAGTCCAGGCCCAGCCCATGGTCACGCGCAAGGTGTCGAGCACACCCGGCAATGACGCTGGGGCGATCACATGCAGCACCGCATCGCGGCGGTTCGAACCCAAGGTATAGGACGCGTTGATCAGGTCCTTGGAGATGCCTTTGGACACGTCCGCGATCATCACCAGTTGTTGGAAAAACACGCCGAAGATGATCACCGAAACCCGCTGCTCCAGACCGATGCCGATCCACAGGATGAACAGCGGCACGAACGAAGTGACCGGCAGGTAGCGGATGAAATTGACCATCGGCTCAAGGAACGCCTGGACGATACGAAAGCTGCCCATCAACAACCCCAGCGGCACGGCCACCAGCGACGACACGATGAAGCCGACCATCACCACTTCGAGGCTGGCCCACACATGCAGGCCGAGCGTGCCGTCGCGACTCAGGCGCACGGCGGCCTCGACCACCGCGCCCGGTGTCGGCAGGAACATGCCCGGCACCACGCCGCCGTAAGACAACCCGGCCCACAGGCCGACCAACAACACCCAGGCCAGACCGCTCGCGCTCCAGATCACCGAAACCGGCAAACCGGTCTTGGGCGTGATGCAGCGGCTCAGCCATGAATTGCGCTTGAACATGCGAACCTCCTAGAGCGGGCTGACGAAACGGTTGTCGATCAGGTCGTCATGGCTGACGTTGTAGGGTTTGCCCTGCAATTCGCTAGCGGTCTCGTTGGCCAGTTTGATCAGCAGTTCGCTGTCGCCCGGTTTGCCCGGCGAGCCGAGGAGTTTCTCGCTCATGGCCTGATCGTAGAAGCGCACGCCCTGTGCGGCAGCGGCCAGCTCCTTGGGATCGGCGAGGTAACCGCCGACGCCTTTGGCCATGATTTTGTAGGCTTCTTGCGGATGGTCCTTGGTGTACTGCACGGCCTTGTACAGACCGGCCACCAACGCCTTGACGTCTTCCGGCTGCTTTTCAATGACCGTGCAGTTGAGCGCGACCACGTCGACAATCACTCCCGGCGTACTGCTGCTGTCGATCAGCACTTTGCCTTTTTGCTTATTGCGGACCATCGACAGATGCGGTTCCCAGGTCACGGCGGCGGGCACGCGACCGGCGATGAACGCGGTGGCTGCATCGTCAGCCGTCATGTTCTGCACGGTGATGTCGCTCATTTTCATGCCGTGTTTTTTCAGCAGGTACGACAGCCAAAACTGCGAAGTCGAACCTTCGTTCACCGCCACGGCCTTGCCTTTCAACTCCTGCAAACTCTTGACGTCCTTGCCGACCAAAACACCGTCGCCACCATGGCTGTCATCCAGTGCAGCCACAGCCTTGAAGCAGAATTGCGGGCGGTACTTGAGCACCTCGTCGATGGTCGACGCCGAGCCCGACAACTCGCCCGAGGCTTGTGCGGCCATGTACATCGAAGCCTCTTCGACGACGGGCAATTCGACGGTCAAACCGTTTTCCTTGAAGTAGCCCAGGTCTTGAGCCAGGTAGAGCGTGCCGTATCCGACCCACGTGGTGTGGCCGATAGAGAGGGTGCCGGCCTGGGCGCTGGTGGCGACCGTGACGGCGATGGCGGTGACCGCCAGTGGATGAGTGATGCAGTTCAGCAAGGACTTGATCATGGAGCACTCCCAAAGCTGTTGATTTAGTTTTGTCATGGGCAGTACGGCCAGCGGCCTTGGAGAAGTGCTGCCACCTGCGGTCTCTGGTGGACCTTTCGGCGAGCAGCGTTTGGCTGACTGGCGAGGTCGATGTTGGCCCAAGGCCGGGAGAAGGAAAATCAGGAAATATGTCGTTGGGAGTGATGAAAAAACTGGGTAGTGCGCGCCGTAAAAGGGCGCTGTGGGCGGGGATGCCCGAGGTGGGTGCAAAAGGTGAGAGGTGTGTTAAATCGGTAATAGCTATCGCGGGCAAGCCCGCTCCCACAGGGTTTGTGTTGGCCTCAGAATTCCGGCACGACACATAACCTGTGGGAGCGGGCTTGCCCGCGATAAGGTCCGCAGGACCTTCCGGCAATGTCAGAGCCGGCCGTATTCCTGCGCCGTACGATCAACCGCTTTCAGGGTTTTGCCGACCAGTTCATCCACCTCTTCCCGACTGGCAATCAACGCCGGCGCCATGATCATCCGCCCCAACGTCGAGCGAATAATCACCCCCTCTTCAAAACCAATCGTGCGGCAACGCCAGGCAATGTCGCCTTCATTGGCAAAGCGTTTGCGACTGGTCTTGTCCTCAGCCAATTGCAGCGCCGCGACCATGCCGACACCCTGAATATCGCCCACCAACGGGTGATTGCCGAACACCTCGCGCAAGCACTGTTGCAGGTACGGCCCGATGTCATCCTTGACCCGCGCCACCACCCCTTCATCGCGCAACGCCGTGAGGTTGGCGATGGCCACCGCCGCCGCCACCGGGTGCCCGGAATAGGTCAAGCCGTGGGCAAACACCCCGCCCTGCTCCACCAGTACCTGAGCCATTTTCTTCGACAGGATCAGACCGCCCATGGGGATGTAACCCGAGGTCAAACCCTTGGCGATCGACAGCGTGTCCGGCTCGAAACCGAAGTGCTCGTGGGCGAACCATTCGCCGGTACGACCGAAGCCGCCGATCACTTCGTCAGCGCACAACAGCACATCGTACTTACGGCAGATCCGCTGAATTTCCGGCCAGTAACTCTCGGGTGGAAAGATCATCCCGCCAGCGCCCTGGAACGGTTCGGCGATAAACCCGGCGATCTTGTCCGCGCCGAGTTCGAGAATCTTCGCTTCCAGTTGCTGCGCCGCCCGCAGACCAAATTCAGCCGGAGTCAGGTTGCCCTCGTGGGCGAAAAAGTACGGCTCGTCAATGTGTTCGATGTCGGGAATCATGCCGCCCATTTCGTGCATGAATTTCATGCCGCCGAGCGCCGTCGCTGCCAGGGTCGAGCCGTGGTAGCCGTTCCAGCGACCGATCATGATTTTCTTCTCGGGCTTGCCGAGGATCGTCCAGTAACGACGCACGGTGCGGATCAGCACCTCGTTGGCCTCGGAGCCGGAGTTGGTGTAGATCGCGTGGCTGTAGTGCCCCGGCAACAGGCTGAACAGCAGCTCCGAAAGCTCGATCACCTGCGGGTGGGTGGTGTGGAAAAACATGTTGTAGTACGGCAACTGCTCCAGCTGCCGAGACGCGGCGGCAGCCAGGTCCTTGCGCCCGTAACCGAGGTTGGTGCACCACAATCCGGACATGCCGTCGAGGTAACGCCGACCATCGTTGTCCCACAGGTGCAGGCGCTCGCCACGAACCATCACCCGGGGTCCTTCATCGTTGAGCGCTTTTTGATCGACGAATGCGTGGATGTGGTGCGCAGCGTCGGCGGCCTGGTAGTCGCGGGTTTCACGTGGTGTGGTCATCGCCAGTTCTCCGTTTTGTTATGTGCGGCTGTTATGTGCGCAGCTGAAACCAGGTGGTCTTCAACTGGGTGTATTTATCGAATGAATGCAGCGACAGGTCGCGGCCGAAACCGGATTGTTTGCCGCCCCCGAAAGGCACGGTCACGTCCAGCGCATCGACGCTGTTGACCGACACCGTGCCGGCTCGCAATTGTCGCGCCACGCGGTGGGCGCGATTGAGGTCGTCGGTCCACAGCGACGCGGCCAAACCGTAGACGCTGTCGTTGGCCAGTTGCAAGGCGTGGGCCTCATCATCGAACGCCGTGACCGCCAGCACCGGGCCGAACACTTCATCACGAAACAGCGGCATGTCCGGGCTCACGCCAGTGAAAATCGTCGGCTGAATGAAGTTGTCGGAGCCGTTGAAAATCGACTGTCGACCGCCGCACACCTTGGTAGCGCCGTGGCTCTCGGCGTTTTGGATGAACTTCATGATGCGTGCGGTTTGACGGCTGTCGACGATGGCTCCGGCGCGACTCGACGGGTCCAATGGATCACCCGGCTGCCAGCGCTCAGCCTGCACTTTGAGACGCTCGACGAACTCGTCATGAATCGAACGCTCCACCAGCAACCGCGAGTTGGCCGAGCACACTTCACCCTGATTGAAGAAGATCCCGAACGCGGCTTTCTCTGCAGCGAGGTCGAGGTCCTGGCAATCAGCAAACACCAGATTGGCGCTCTTGCCGCCGCACTCCAGCCACACCTGTTTCAGGTTCGATTGCGCGGAGTACTGCATGAAATATTTGCCGACTTCGGTGGAGCCAGTGAACACCAGACAATCGACATCCGGGTGCAAACCGAGGGCTTTGCCGGTCTGTTCGCCGAGCCCCGGCAACACGTTCAGCACCCCGGCCGGCAGGCCGGCTTCCAGCGCCAGCTCGGCCAGACGCAGGGCGGAAAACGGTGATTGCTCGGCAGGTTTGAGGATCACCGAATTACCCGCCGCCAACGCCGGTGCGAGTTTCCACGCGGCCATGTCCAGCGGGAAGTTCCACGGCACCACCGCAGCGACCACGCCCAGCGCTTCGCGGGTGATGGTCGCCAGCACGTTCTGCGCGCTCGGGGCGATCTGGTCGTAGAGTTTGTCGAGGCTTTCGGCGTACCAGCGAAACACCACGGCGGCGCCCGGCACGTCGATGTTGTAGGCGTCCATCACCGGTTTGCCCATGTTCAGCGAATCGAGCAGCGCCAGTTCTTCGCGGTGGGTCATGATCAGATCGGCCAGGCGCAACAGCACTTGCTTGCGCTCACTCGGCGAACGCGCCGCCCAGGTGCCGGCCTCGAACACTTGCCGCGCATTGCGCACCGCAGCGTCCACGTCTTCTTCGCCGCACGCGGCCACGTTGGCCAGGCACTGGCCGGTGGCGGGGTTGATCGCGGCGAAGGTCTGCCCCGACTGCGCCGCACGGGGTTTGCCGTCGATCACGGCCTGATCGGGAAACCGCAGCGCAGCGGCTTTGTTTTGCCAGTCTGTAAGCTCGAACACGTTCAGATGCTCCATGGGCTTTTCTTGTGAATTGGATGGTGGCCCAGGCCTGTGTCGAGGAAAAATAGTAAAAATGTCTTCGCAGACCATGAAAAAACTGGGCAGCCGATCTCCCCGGTGGCGCGGTATGTGGTTATTGTTCAGGCACAACAACACCGTCGTCAGAACGGAAGCAGTCGGCGCGAAAATTGCCTGGATGTCGACATCATCCACCCCGAGGTTTGCCGTGGCTGCCTACAACCTGCGTCAATTGAAGTACTTCATCACCACCGTCGAATGCGGCAGCGTCGCCGAGGCCTCGCGCAAGCTGTACATCGCCCAACCGGCGATTTCCACGGCGATCAAAGGCCTGGAAGACAGCTTCGGCGTGCAACTGCTGATCCGTCATCACGCCCAGGGCGTGTCCTTGACCCCCAGCGGTGCACGCTTCTACCGCAAGGCCCAGGAACTGCTGCGCATGGCCAAGGAGTTCGAACAGAACGCCCTCGCCGACAACGACGTGGTGGCCGGGCAAATCGATATCGGTTGCTTCGAAACGGTCGCGCCGCTGTACCTGCCGCAGTTGATTGCCGGGTTCTCGGCGCTGTATCCGGGGGTGAAAATCCGCATCCGCGACGGCGAGCAGCAAGAGCTGGTGCAAGGCCTGACCTCGGGCACCTTCGACCTGGCGATCCTGTATGAACACGACCTCGACGCCACCATCCAGACCGAACCCCTGATGCCGGCGCAGCGGCCTTATGCATTGCTGCCGGCAGATCACCGCTTTGCCCAGCTCAAGCAAGTGTCGCTGCGCGATTTGTGCCTGGAGCCGATGATTTTGCTGGACGTGCAACCGAGCCGGACCTACTTCGTCAGCCTGTTCGAAGAGTTGGGGCTGACGCCGAACATTGCTTTCAGCTCACCGTCGATCGAGATGGTCCGGGGCATGGTCGGGCAAGGCTTCGGCTTCTCGATCCTGGTCACCCGGCCGCATTCGGAATGCACCTATGACGGCCAGAAAGTGGTGTGCGTGGACATCGTCGAAGACATCACCGGCTCAGGGCTGGTGGCGGCGTGGCTCAAGCGCGGGCAGTTGACCAAACCGGCGCAGTTGTTTGCAGATTATTGCCGCGAGCAGTTGACGGCCAAGGCCGGGACCAGAGCTTAGCGCTTATGATCGTTCCCACGCTCTGCGTGGGAATGCCTCAAGGGACGCTCCGCGTTCCAGCAGCACCGCTGGCGCCGGGCCTGGCACCGAAGTGACGCGGAGCGTCACGGGATGCATTCCCACGCGGAGCGTGGGAACGATCAGCGCTTCAGCTTTTACGGGGTTTGATCCGCGCGGTCGCTTCGGCCACCAGTGGGTCATCCGGCCAATAGTGCTTCGGATACCGACCCTTCAAATCCTTCTTCACCTCGGCATACGTACTGCGCCAGAAGTTCGCCAAATCCTGGGTCACCTGCACCGGCCGTCGCGCCGGGGACAGCAGATGCAGTTTGACCACCTGCCGGCCACCGGCGATCCGCGGGGTTTCCGCCAGGCCGAACAGCTCCTGCAACCGCACCGCCAGAATCGGCGGCTGTTCGCTGTAGTCCAGCCGAATCGATGAACCCGACGGCACGCTCAAATGATGCGGCGCCAGCTCATCGAGCCGTTGCGGCAGCGGCCACGGCAACAGGTTATGGACGATGCTCGACAGGTCCAGATTGGCGAAATGACTGAGCCGCGAGACTTTACCCAGATACGGCATCAGCCACTGTTCGAGGCTTTTGAGCAATGCAGCGTCGCTGACATCCGGCCATTCACTCTGCTCCTTACTGCCGAGGTCCAGCTGTCGCAGCAACGCCACGCGCGCTTGCCACTGACGCAGCTCTGGGGTCCACGGCAACAGCTCCAGGCCTTTGCGTCGCACCAGATTGACCAACGCCTGACTGCGGGCAGTTTCATCGAGCCCGGTCAACGGTTCGCGGCTGAGGATCAATTCACCGACCTTGCGCTGACGCTCGGCGCGCAACACGCCTTCGCGCTCATCCCAATCCAGTTGATCGACCACGCGCACTTGCTCGGCCAGCACCGAATCGAACAGCGCCGGATCGAAATCCACCGCCAGATAAATCCGTTCTTCACGCTGGCCCTGGCGACTGCCGAGATCGGCGATCACCAGCCACGGTTGCTTCATCAAACTGTCCGCTTCGGCGAACAACGCCGCACGGCCATTGGCCAAACGATACTCCGCGCCACCGGCACGACGCTGCTGGGCAACGCGGTCGGGATAGGCCAACGCCAACAGCGCGCCCAGCCAACGCGGATGATCCGGATCGCTGACCGGTTCCGACGCTTTACCCCGCAAGTAACCGCGATACTGCCGCGCCAGTTGCCGGGCACGCTGCACGCCACCCTGCGCGCCGCGTGCGGCCCGTTCTTCGCCAGACAACAGCACCAATCGGCTGTGCAGATCCGCCCCGGCGCCACGCAAGATATCCCGCTCGCCGAGCAAGGCCGCGACATCGCAGGCCATATCCGCCAAGCCGAGCGCCTGACCGCGCAACAGTAAATGCGCGATGCGCGGATGCGCCGGCAGTTCGGCCATGGCCTGACCGTGGCGGGTCAGCGCTTCGCCGTCCAATGCGCCCAGGCGCTCGAGCAAGTCCTGAGCCTGCGCGTAAGCGGCCGCTGGAGGGATGTCGAGCCACACCAATTGCCCCGGTGTCACGCCCCAGCGGCCGAGTTGCAACGCCAATCCGGCAAGGTCCGCCGAGAGGATTTCCGCGCTGGCGTAGGCCGCCAGTTGCTCGTGCTGATCCTGCGACCACAAGCGATAACACACGCCCGGTTCCAACCGCCCGGCCCGACCCGCGCGCTGAGTGGCGCTGGCTTTGGAAATACGCTGAGTGTCGAGGCGGGCCATGCCGCTGCCCGGATCGAACCGCGGCACCCGCGCCAGCCCGGCATCGATTACCACGCGCACGCCGTTGATGGTCAGGCTGGTCTCGGCGATGTTGGTCGCCAACACCACTTTGCGCTTGCCGGCGGGGGCCGGATCGATCGCGGCGCGTTGCGCGGCCAGATCCAGTTCACCGTGCAACGGGCAGAGCAGAACTTCCGAAGCGAAGTCGACGTAGTTTTCTATGCAGTTTTTCTGATAATTCTTGTCATTGTCTCGTATGGCTGCGACTCGAATTCCAAGCAGGTTAGCGAGCTCCATATACCTTTTGAAGCTAGTGCCGCCAATAGAGATTATGTGAACGTCATCGACATGCGGCAGACGCCCATTGGTACATTGCTTATAGAATTCTTCCACCAGGATGAATTCCGCATCACCTTCAACCAATATCACTTTCTTCGAAAGCGCGAACTCCAGGACATTGTTGTCCGGGGCCTTCATGAAGAATTCTGCGGTGTCAGGTGATAGGGCTTTAAGTGAGCCAGCAGCTGCATTCGGGCCGATCAAAAGGGCATGCCGAAGATCAAGCCTTGAGCAAATATGGCTACTGTGGGTTGCGATGAAAAGCTGTGTGCTTTCGTTCTCCGCTAGCTTGGCGACAAGTGCTTTCATAGAGGAATGGCTGAGATGGTTTTCAGGCTCCTCCAATAGCATTACATCTAAGCCTCCTTGCTTGTGCTTGCTCAGCGCAAATTCGGTCTTGATGAAGCACTGCCTTCCTTTCCCATGGTTCTCAAGCGGAATATTGTCTTCCGTGATGATTAGGTCAGTTTCCAGGTTCGACCGGACGCTACTCCGTACGTCAAACTGATACGCTCGTAGGTCAGCGTTGAGCGCTGCGAGATGTTGTCCTGTAAACGCCTGCTTCCCTTGGCGGTACAGGTTCTCAAGCTTATAGCGGTCTTCAACGGGGGCGTTGAAAGCGTATACGGCTCGTGTGTATTCACGAGATGCGTGATCGCCATCAATACGTGAACCGTCTAGCATCATATGCTTGATGGGGCGGTTGAACGCTGCATAGGGCCTGCCGGCAAACGTTTCAAACCGCACCGCGTAATATTCGAATGGGAAGTTCGGTTGATCATCAGCCAAAATGGCTTGTACCGCTTCGCCATACTCGGCCATCACCGCAAGGATCATGCGCACACCGTCTGTCTGGCGCTGGTGGGCGTTGTTGGTTCCATACAGGCTTTCGTCGTCACCTTCCTCTAGGAACACGTCGACTATCAGCTCAGGCAGTTTCTCTAGGCTTTTCTCCCCAGCAAGGAAGGTGGTCACCGAATCCTGGTTGAGCAAGGTTTCAGCACCCAGAGCTTCAATGCGATTGCGACTCCCGCCGAGCGCGAGGTCTAGAGCGAGCAAAATGCTGCTTTTTCCTGCCTCATTGTTGCCAATCAGAACACTCTTCCCAGGCTCGAAATCGAGCGTGAGCGATTTGAATTTTTTGAAGTTCTGGATTACCACTTTCCGTATGGTATGCATGTCGAGCCCTGAGCTGAAAAAGTAAAAAAAAGAGGGTGAACCACCGGAAATGTAAAGCAAGGCGGGTCACGGATTCATAGCCAATACCCAGCTATCTGCAACGAAACCTATCGTCACTAGATGGCCTCGTCTATCGGTTCTTACGTCTCCAAAGCGCCTGCGAAATTTTACCCCCCGGGGATACGTCATCAGATGATCGCTTAAACGCCGTAGCGCTTGTTTCCGCCTGAGGTAATGCAGTACCTACCGCCTCTTGGCCCTATGCAAACTGTTCCAGAGGAACAGGGGCACGAGGAGCCGTAAGCTGGAGTATGTTGGCGAGAAGGCTGTGCAGGCTGAGTAGCTGGCATGGGTTTCGACACGACGTAGCAGCCCGATCCACTACACAGACTTTTGGACGACAGCCACTTCGCTGGTTGACCATCAATGCTGATGCGCGCCCATTCATTCTGCGTCTCGAAGACCTGAACCTTTTCCCCGCGCTTCAGTTTGGAGATGACCTTTCCGCCTGGTTGATTCCGAACATTGAGGTTGTCAGCGCTCACGAACTGCTCAGTTGCAGAGGTAGGGGCCGGTGTTGACGGTGAGGCAGGAGAAGTTGACGGCAGCGTACTCGGCGCGCTCAAGGTTCTGGGCTGCGCAGGGGCAGGAGGTGTGTCTTTCTTCCCCATTGCCCACAGGACAGCGAATAGAATCAGGAGCGGGACAAACCATGACTGAGACTTCTTGCGCATATCCATTGCTCTCATTCGGCACGTATCACAACGGCTGTCTTACTGACCAACCTGACGTCATCACCTATTGCGAGCTTAGCCAAGCTTCCACTTTTTGCAGCCTGTTCAGTTCCGAGAGCTTGGGCTTCCCACGATCCAGTACACCAAGCAGATGTCTTCTCGCCTCTGGGGAAGGGAACCATTCCGCGACTTCTACATTGCAGTGTCTTGAATCGCTCAACGCCCATTTCACGATCATGTCTGCAGCAGCTCTGTAGTGATCAGCCATAAAGAGCCGTTTATCCTCTACGCGCCAGCCACGCTCCCTGAGCTGCTCGGTCACATCAGTGATGCCCGTGTCACCAAAAAACGCATCGGTATCCGGGTAGTGAATCCCTGCAAGAGACACTTTGGCGACGACCGAATCTCGGTCGAAATAAGACAGGAAATGCCACCCACCGGTGCTGCATCCTGGGCAGGGGAAATTGATTGCGGCTTTGCCAGTTATGTAGTGCTGGCGAGAAACGCGTTTGAGGTCGAAATCGAAGAGCGGTTGCGTCATGTGACATACCTCTGTGCACCTGCGCTACCTAATCGCCCGGAGACAACGCCTCGGTAAAGCAAGAGTCTGACTGCTCATCTCAGGCGTTTGGTACGGCGGAGGCCTTAATGGCTTCTTCATCCTTCCGTAACCTTACTCCGGCATCCTTAACATACACCCCGCATTCAATTAGCTCACTCACGTCCTCGTGCTTGCCAAGAAATGATGCTCGAATCCCCTTGAGCAAAACGTGGGCGTAGCGGGCATCTTCAATCATGGTGTCCATCTCGCCTGATATCGTTATCCCTCGGGAACTCAAATGCTTAACAGCAGACAGAGTGAAAGGCTGCTGTGGCTCCTCCATTCGATACTGGTGGCGCTGCTTCAGTAGCTCGCTTAACTGATGCGCGTCACTTAGCATTTGTTCTGAGAGGCCTCGGCGATTACTTTGCCGAGCTGCGACCAGCACATTTGCCTGCATGGATTGAAGCCCAGGCAGGATAAAATCGCGGAGGATGAAGTAGAACTCCAACTGCCGATTCATCGCATCGTCAGCTGGCTTGCGCAGCCGCTTCAAGCGTTCAGCAGACGCATCAGAATTGTTAGGAATGCATAGTGCCTTCTGGCTATCCCTGATGCCCTGTTCAAAAAAATCAGTCATCTGATTGGCGATCAATCCCTGTCGATAATCCTCTCGTAAAAGGTCGAGCAGCACATCCAGTTGGTTAATCGCTGCAATATCAATCTTTAAACTGGCGTGCTGCACCTGATGCTCCATTGCATTCAGTGTCCTTTCCACAGGAACGATGCAAAACTGCTGAAAAGAATATGAGAAGGCAAACGTCTCTTTGTCCAGCATTCCAAGGCAACCCTCATAGATCTGAATCAACCGATCATTTAGATCCATATACTCAGCGAGGCCCTCGATTGTCGCCTGATTCATCTGTGCTGTATCGGCTTGATAGGCCAGGTACTTATGGATCCCCACGAGGGCAGCTACGGCAAAGCAGCTCGCCAATCCGACCCTGAGGATCCAACCACGAAGAGAAATCTTAGGTTTGTAGTCAGGATAAAATGACTCCTGAAGCGAGGCGTTCTCTTGAATTACAGCTTCAAGCGCCCCCCAGCCCCATACGTCCACTGTTCCCTTTCCAACGATAGCTCGCTCTTCCGTAAGCTCTAAAGCTCGATTGGTGAGAAGCTTGTCATGCGGACTGGTGGTAAGGATGAAGAAGTGATCGATCTTGAACGGGAAGTCTTCTGTCTCGAGAACCGCTTGGTTTACCTGCGCGAGGGTCAGATTTTTGCCGAGGTTCTCATTTCGCCCCTTGCACTGAACGGCGATGAGAGAACCATCTTTGAGGCGGCAATACAGATCCACGCCATGCTGCCGTTGGCCTTCCCGACCGTATTGGTCGAATCTGTTTTTAAAGACGCAGCTCATTACTGCTAGTGACAGACGCTCGAATTGTTTCCAGTCTGCGGGACGTCGGTAGGTCGCGGCATGTGGTGCGGTCATAACCTGAAAATCAACTCCATTTAAAAGTGTTTACGCAGGGAAGCTTGGCTGAGCTAGACCCAGCAGCTAAAACATCCCAAGCCAGGTTTCGCCTCAAATGGGGCAACCTGAAGGCTGCGACTCGGCGTACAGCAAGTTTTTCATCGGGCCGAGCGTCCATGGTGACTTAGAATCGCCGCCAATTGAATTCTGCTAGGCGTAAAACATGGATGAAGACCTGATCTGCCACGAATGCTTGAACGAAATCCATCTTAAAGGGTTGATCAGGCGAACCGGCGTGGCTGCAGAGTGCTCGTTCTGCCTAAAAAAGCGTAAGGCTATCCCACTCGAGAATCTGGTCAGTATGGTCGACGATGTCCTCCAGAAGTATTGCCATCCTGGAGCGATATACGATCAGTACGATGACAATGGAAAACGCTCTGAGACAGAGCAGACTGGCGATCCCCTTATCTTCCATGTCGCAGAATTGCTTGGTTTGGATGAGGACGACCCGGTCGCCGAGCGTGTCCTCTGCGACCTCAACGAAAGCTCCCATTACGACATCATGCAAGGAGGAGAGGCTAGATATAGCGATGATGAGAACTATGAGTGGAGAGTGATTCGACCAAGAGAAGCAGAAACCCGATGGCTGAATTTTCAGAACGAAATGAAACATGGGAATCGATTTTTTAGCCAGCATGCCAAGGATTTTCTGGACTGGCTGTTTCGAGGACTCTCATCCTTCAAAAGCCCTGATGGCTCGATGTCCGTTGTCAGAGAGCTTGCGAACGATCAGATCTTTCGTGCCAGGCGCTGTGACTCCGCTTCAGAATACGACTCGATCATTAGCAGCCCTGCTGCAGAACTCGGCCCGCCACCCAAGGAGGCCGCAGGGGCTGGCCGAATGAACCCTAAAGGATTGGCCGCTTTTTATGGAGCTTTTGACCGAAAAACCTGTGTTGCCGAGCTTCGCCCGCCAGTAGGAGGACGAGTCGTCAGCGGCGAATTCAAACTCACAAGACCCGTTCGCGTCCTGGATTTCATTGCTTTGGATGAAGCCTACGAAGCGAGGCCGTTGAGTGCTTTTGAAGCCAGCTATGAAGAGCAAATGGGTAGGCGCATCTTCTTGAAAACTCTCCACGCAAAAATCACCGTTCCAGTGCTTCCGAACCAGGAACACGAATACCTGGCAACACAAGTCATGGCGGAGTACCTGGCGACACAATTCGACCCGCCGCTCGACGGTGTACTGTTCGAATCGGCTCAAGTGCGAAAAGGTACAAATCTGACTCTGTTTAATCATGCCGTGGTGGCCTCACTCAAGCCTAGAACTGCTTTTACGAACCTAGATGACTTGCTTAGCACCAGCTCACCGCAAACGCCTGCGATTGAATACGTTCCTGACACGCTGGTGAGACATAAGGTTTGTCGAGTGAGATTCATAACCGATGATCTGATGCGTGAGGATGGCCAGCCCGAGTCTGATGAGCAGTACGACGATTGGGATGAGTATTAATTCGAGTCGTCTGGGGCAGTCGGGTTAAACTGGCGCTGATCACTCAGTCCGGTTTCTTCCGATTAAGACTCAATATTGGCCGAACACCAGCTCCCCCGGTGGCCTGCGGCTGCTGCTCGCTTGCAGTTTCAGCTGACGGTGGAATCTCCACTTGGCGAATTCTGGCAGGCTCGCGGTTCGGCGCGGGGTTTGCATCAGGCTTGTGTTGAGCGTCCGCTTTCACTCTGACGGAGATTTTCACCTCTGGCTTATCGTGCCGAGATTTTTTCTCTGGCTTGGCTGCCGTCGTGTTCTCATCGCCCTTCATCGCAACTTCGACCTGAGCTGACTGAGCCACTACAACGGCCTCTGGCCTCACTTCACTAGGCTGTCCAGCTGCGCGCCTAGCGGCTTCCTTCCAGTTATTCCAGTCGGCCACAGCAGCCGGTAATCGGTCATGGGCTTTGAGCCAGGTGCATAAACCTGGGTCGATCCACTGCACGATTTTCGTAATGTCACGATGCAGAAAATAGATCGGTTGCCACAAAAGCGGCTCGTGATGAAAGCATCGATTACGTAAATCCCTTGCATTGTTCAGCCGCTAGGCACGACCTCACTTAATGTCCCTTAAAAGGGACACTAACCTAGCTTTTGCCACTTAATGACCCAGTTTGGGGTCATTAACGAATGTCTGTTTTGCGCTCAAAAATTAGTGAAACAATCGACTGCACTTGGGGTGATCGGCGCGAGCGCTTCTTCAAAAAGCCAACCGCATCTTTGACCCAGATGCGGGTCGCTTTCGGCATACAACCTGGGGGTATAGTCGAATCAGCATCCGTTAAGCGCTTGGAGGGTATGAACGGGGTATGAACGATTGCAGGTGAATCGAGCGCGGTTCGAGTACTTTCTTGCTATCGCTCTTTCGAGCCATAGGCTCGGCTGAGACGGCCCTGAATTAATTGGCAACGGTGATCCAATTCAGTGGTCACTGCAGGATCTTATGGTTGCCGCACGAATCGCTTGAGTGACCGTCGACTCGCTATCACTTGCTCTCGTATCTCGGCGGGGTCAATCGACATGCCGCCATTGGGTGTCACGCGAAGCGACAGCAGCTTATTTAGGGCAGCTATGAAGGCGCGATCTCTCGCTTGCTCTGTGCCAGATCTTTTGTCAGGCCAAACGAATTCAACGCATCTCCTAAACAAGTTCATAACGCTCTCCATTGACGTCGCCTGCTCATCACAGAGCTTCAGCAAATGATATCTGGGTTCTACTACCCTCAGCGACGGGCGCTGATGTGCTGGGCCATAAAAACTCAAAGCGCGGTGGTAAATCGTCATGCATTGACCACCTGACTGGCTTCACCGCAGGTGTTAGGTGAGTGAGCGATTAGCCGCTAGATATTGGACAACTTGCTCGAGACCCGTTCTGCTTTTGATGAGGCCACGAGGTCGACTACACAGACCACGATTCTCGCTGCTGAGCCAGTTTCTTGCATTTCGCTCGTTACCAACGGCTGCGAGTAAGGACTGATACACCTCAACTAAAAGCAAAGCACGGCTCCCCGTGTCACTACTCGGTCGAAGCAGTTCATGTCCATGGCGTAAAAGCTGCATCGAGGAAACATCCTCGCCTAAGACAGCTGATAGTTCAGCGTCAGCAAGCCTCAGCCCTTCGCCGGCCCGGATAAATGCTTTGCTAAGTACAGCGCTTTCAGCGCTCGAAGCGGATTCCATGCTCCACCATATGGTCGGTGATGACTGGTCTGTAACGTAATTCTATGCTCTGTAACGCTGCTTACGTTACAAGTCAAAAGTTACGTTACGGGCTGTGATTAAACTCATAAGGCAGGCGGAGCGCGCAGGCGTGCAGGATGTCAGCCCGAAGGGCCGAGACGTGGCTTGCTACGGCTCGGTTCACGACAGCCCCCCCGCCAACGGCGGCACGCCACTATCGAAGCCCAGTTTCAACCAACCTGAAGAGGCTGAAATGACCCACGATGGGGAATGCCCAACGCTGGTCTTCGATGAAGCGTCTACATGGTCGAGGTGCCGTGACTCTAGAGCGCCCACTTGAGTTTTGGCTGCGCCAGCCGACACCAGGGGGATCGCTTCACGGCGCTGGAGCTCCTCCCCAGTTCCTGATTTATGAGTGCGGCCCCCTAAGATGAATAAGTAAAGGAATACTATTTTGCATATCAAAAGTTTTGGCTTGCTGGGTCTCCGCAGACTCTACCTCAACAACACCATGCAGACCGCCTCTCTCAATCCGGGTGAAGTTAAGCAATTCAAAGCGTCGAAGATTAATATCTTTGTCGGCCCCAATGGCGGAGGTAAGTCAACCGTACTGGATATGGTACGCGCGCTCAAAGACCCTGAAGTTATAAAAACAGTTGCTCGTGAAAACATGCGATCTACGACTGCCGCGACATCGATCATCCATTTTGAGAATGGAACCTGGGTCGGTTCAATATTCAACAAGCTAAAGATTGAAGAGTTCGGCACGTATGTTTCCGTCACCACGCAAGCGGACAAGCATGTATTTGAAGGAAGTATTTATAGTAACTCATCAACTCCTCCAAAAAAGCTAGTCAACGTTCTAGAAAAAATAGAAGCAAAAATTAGTTTTCGCAGATCAAACGATGAGCGCGGAGTTAGCATCCAAAGAGTCATAGATGCGCTAAATAGTGACGGTAAAAACCTAGTGGGCTTAGCGCCGAACCCTTTACAGTCCAACCAGGTTGCCTACGCTAGCCCTCCTGGCCAAGACCATACTTATAAATACGCTCAACCTGTAAGCCATATTAAGAATGGTGTTTTAGGCGTATATCTGAATGATGACTTATTCCAGCGCAATCACATCCCATTGAAGCTGCTGCCATCCGGCTGGCGAGCGTTTGCAGGTTTGGTAGGATGGCTAAATTCTGTTGATGATGACCAAATATGTGTCATTGAAGAGCCGGAAGTCCACCTGCATCCTACTCTTCAAAGACTCATGATTGCCAGGGTTTCTGAAATCGTCACACGCAAGAACCTACAACTATTCATCTCTACGCATTCGTCCGTGCTTATAGACATATCAAGCTGGGCTGTATCAGACGTAAGTCTATTTGAAGTTAATGGTCACGCATTATCTGAATTAACATCACCTGCTAAAGCCTTGGCAGGCCTTGGCATCAAGCCTAGTGATGTATTCCAAGCCAATGGTGTTATATGGGTCGAAGGGGCCTCTGATCGGATCTATATATTGCGCTGGTTGTCATTGTGGTGCTCGGCAAACGGCAAGCCCATGCCCGTAGAAAACCTTGATTTTTCTTTCGTGCTGTACGGCGGGTCAATGCTCGGCCACTTCACATCCAATGGTACGCCAGGATTGATTGATATATTCAGTATAAACAAAAACTCCATCGTTATTATGGATCGCGATCTAGACTTCAAGCGTTCCCCTAATGGCACGGACGAATGCACTAACAAAAACTGCGTGAAATACCAAGTGTGGGCTGATATCGCTATAAATAACTCAGAGACGGGATACTGTTGGGTGACCGAGGGCTACACGATTGAGAGTTATCTGCCGACAGCCTTCCGACATAAACATTATAGGACTTTTGGCTCTAGATTAAAGCAGATTACCACCTACTCCAAAGTAACAATCGCTAACAAGTTCGTAGCTGGGGCCGGTACTTTTAATCATAGCCATGACCCAAAAACCGACTTACCAACTCAAATTGAAAAGCTGTTCAAGTCTATTGAGGCATGGAAGCTATAGTCCCATTTCGCAACTAAGTAAATAGGGTGTTCTAGGCGTCAACAAGCCGCCTAGAAAGGTAATCAGAGCGCTGCGTCCCAAGCATCCATAGCCTCACTCACAGTAGTAAACCACTGGAGCTCGCTCTGTACGGCGCTAGCGACTTGCCTGTTTGTGTTGGCGTCAACCCAGGACGGGAGACTCTCCGTACCGCCTGAAAATAGGCTGGCCGTCGCCACAGCGTACCTACCCGTTCTCGTAGACTGGAGGCTCACGTAGCGCACCGCTGCTCCACTAGGAAGACGACGCCAAGCCACAACCTCAATACAGTCCAGGCCATCCACCGAAGCGCCTACGATGGAACTCGCGCCCTGATCCACCTGAATATCAGTCACTACCTTCAACGGCCTCCTGGGGGCTCCTGGCATGTGAACAAGATGCTTAAGCTGTTCACGGGATGTGATGACCTGCTCGCGAATCTCTTCGGGATTGATGGCCATGCCACCTCGGTCGGTAACCGAAAGGGTCTTGAGCTTGTTCACAGCAAGGATGAACTCGCGTTCACGCGCTTTCTCACGCTCGGGGCGGCGGTCGGGATAGAGGACGTTAAAGACGCGTTTCAATACCTTCAGCATCATTCCTAGCCTGATTTGAGGGAGGCAAGCTCCGACGATCATACCTCACTGCTTCAATGATGCTCACACCACCATTGGTTGTCCCTCCCTCAAAAGATGGGGCTTGGCTATACCGGCTATGATGGCTAAATGGTATGTTGCGCAAGACAAGTGAAAATCAGGCACAGGGAATGTGGAATCTTGAACAGGCAGCCTGCGAAAGCAGCGTGTCTTTATCACCAAGCGCAGTCGCCGCGTCGGTTGACACCGTCTTGCCACCCTCCCAATCGTCCGTAGGTCAGGCGTTCCCTTCTTTCCGTATGGAGCCTACACCGGTGCCTATTCATCACTCTTCTATCAGCCAGCCGGGGCACTGCTCAGCCCTGAGTGGCATTCAGACAATTTAGGTTTTATATGGCGAATGTAAGGACAACTTACCATCCTGAAGAGCACAGCATGCTTTATGCGGAAACAGGTGGTATCTGTCCGCTATGCGCTCGTGCAATCATAGATAAGAAGCCAGGTTCAAAAAACCCTAGAAAGTTTTATGAAATCGCTCATATCTATCCTCTGAATCCAACTGCCGCTCAAACTCTGGCACTGGTAAATCACACTATCCCTATCGACATCAACGGCCTCGGCAACGTGATCTGCTTGTGCCCTTCTTGTCACCGAAAGTATGACAAGGATTTTAAGATTGAAGAGTATGATCGGTTACGGGAAATTAAGGACTGCTTCATCCGAGATACCGAGGCAAGAAAGTCGATTTCTGAACACAGCCTCAGGATAGAGATAAAAGAGCTGATTGAGTCATTCGTTGATCTAGACGACGAAAGCCTTGTCGCCTTTGACTTAGAACTAAATGCCTACACCTTAAAAGAAAAACTAAAGAAAGGTGCTACCAACGTCCTGAAACGCAACATACGAAACGACGTGGTTGGCTATTTCGTGACCATTCGGGATGAGCTGCGGCTGCTTGAGCAACGGGATCAAGCATCAGTTAAGATGCTGCTCAACCAAGTTAATACCTATTTTTGGGCGATGCATAGAGAGCACCCCGACAACAAGGATGTAATATTCAACTATATCGCTCAATGGATTAGCGCCAAGAGCGGTAAGTCGCTGGATGTTTCGAAGATCATCACTTCATTCTTTGTTCAAAACTGCGAGGTTTTCGATGTTAGTGCCTAGTAAGTTTACGAAGCTTGAGGAATCTACCATTTTCAAGATGCACGCAATCCTAGCAGAGAAGAAGCCTGGCGAAACCGTAGCCCAATCCCTCGCAAAGACTCGCGATAAATTCTTAGATGCCTCTGAATTTCTTGCTGCGATGGATGTTTTATTTTTTTTAGGTTATTTAGATATTCAGGATGAAACTGGAGTGATTGAATATGCTTAAACAGGTAAAGTGCAATCTATTCAATCAAACCCCTATTGAATTCCATGCTGGACTAAATATTGTCCTTGGTGATGACGAAGCTAAGAACTCCATTGGCAAGTCATCAGCCCTCTTGGTGATCGACTTCGCAATGGGCGGTAATAGCCTATTGGTAGACGACGCCGGGGTTATTAAGGTGCTTGGGAGCCATTCATACGAAATCACATTTGACTTTGGTGGCGCCCCTCTATTCGTAACTAGGTCTACTGAGCAGCCAGACGTTGTTTATGTCTGCGACTCCAACCATGTTAAACAAGACGAAATATCACTCGAAGCGTATAGAGAAAAGCTCAAAAGCCTATACGACCTGTCTGAGCTAGAGAGCTCCTTCCGATCCATCGTTGGCCCATTTGCTCGGATATGGAACAAGGGCGAAGCCGATCCAGATCACCCATTGGCGGGAGCTTCAAAAGAAAGGCTCAGCGCCGGGGTGGCCAGGCTACTCGATCTCTTTGAACGCACCGGTGATGTTTCCGTGGAGCGGGCTGTACTTCAGACCTTGAAAGAAAAAAAAGATCTGATGAGGAAGTCGATGACTGCGGAAATCATTCCACGGATCACGATGACTAAGTACAAATCCAACAACCAGCTCATTAAAACTAATGTACAAGCTATTAGTGACATCAAGGATAATTTCGCCGGAGCCATCACCGCATACGAAGCCCTGTTCGACGAAAAGTTAAGGGCCATCCAACAAACCAAAAATGAGATGATAAATCAGAGAAATCTGATTTCAGCTAGAAGAGAAAAGCTTCAGAGGGACATCTCTGGCGTATCACCTCGCCTCGCTGCAAACATAGCCCTCGTTGCTGAATTTTTCCCAGAAGCCGACCTTGAACGCCTCGAGCAGGTAGAGCAATTCCACGCAAAAATTGGCAAGCTAGTAAGCAAAGAACTTAAGAGTGAACTTGAACTTTTGGTCGCAAATGAATCTGAGATTATCGGACTCATCACCGACTTGGATCAACAGATAAAATTCACTCTTAAAGCCAAAGGCACCCCCACAGACCTATTCGCGAAGGTCTTTGAACTTAAAGAGGTTACCGACAAAGCTAGGGAAGAGAATAAATTCTTCGAGCAGAAGGTTTCCATTGATGATAGCGAGGCAGCTTCCAAAACGCGCCTAGACGCTATCTACGACAAGATCTTCCTTGAAATTGAAGGCACCATTAACCAGAAGCTTGAGAAATTTAACAACATTGTTTACGGGCCTGAGCGCAACCCGTCACAGCTTCGCATTAAGAATGCAAATTCTTACAGCTTTACTTCGCCATTGGATACTGGAACAGGAAAATCGTACGCGGGCTTGGTTGGGTTTGATTTGTCAATGCTTTCGCTCACGCGTCTGCCATTCGTCATCCATGATTCGATGATCTACAAAAACATCGAAATTGCCGCCACCGAGCATATCATTCGAATTCTGGCCTCATTTAAACAAAAGCAAATTTTCCTAGCTTTTGATGAGGCGAAGAAGTTTAGCTCAGTGACTCAGCAACTCCTGCAAACCAATAAGGTATTACAGTTACATCGCGACAAACTGCTCTATACCAAGGACTGGCGGGCAAAAGTGAAGAGGACATAAGGAGGCTTGTCGGGTACGTGTCGTGTTCGGGCGCATTGAGCGCCCTCATGCTTGAGCCATCTAAACAGCCACACGGCAGGAGATACGACATGAGCACCTTTGACACCGCTGAAACACGCACTCTGAGCAAAGCCGAACTGGGACAGGTAATCAGGTATCTGAGAGAACTTCGCAACTGGTCTCAAGAGACGTTCGCGGAGCTCGCCCAGACGACAACCCGCACCATCCAGAGAATCGAAGCCGGTTCGGGCACGAGTATCAACACCCTACGTTCCATGGCCAGTGCATTTGAATTCCAAGACATCGACACTTTCAGTAAACCGATGGCCATCCCTACCGATGAACAAATGAAAGCTGCACGCGAGCAGTTTGAGAATGACTATGTGGTATGTAGGGCTCTCAAGCCCGAGTCGGGAAGGTGTTTGGCCAGGCTTGCAGCTGAGACCATCGGCGATTACATCGAGCCCGCCTTCGAACCCTCATGTGATCAAGCACTAGCATTCGCGGAGCTGACTGATTACCTACGCGACTATCGCGACTGCGCCGAGCACTACTCGAGCACCGCCCGCCTTGAGGTTTTTAATCAGTTGCAGGAGCTCCTAGACCGGCTCAGTGCCCTGGGCGTAACGTTACGCTACGCGACCAGACAGATAGTGCAGAAGGACGCCTCCGAACCGCAGCAGAAACCACAGCCAGTGGGTCAGGTGCTTTACCTATTGGCATTCATGCATGGCGAGGCTCCGGAAGAACTCGGACTGCCAAGGAAGCTTAATTTTCGGTAAACCTTATCTAAAGGCAACTCAACAAAACATGAAATACCCATCCAAGATTGCAACAGGCGATGCTGGAGAATATTTTTTTGCCTACAAGATTTCGTATGTTCTCGGTTGGCCTTGTCGACTGTTCGATATCGACATTGGCATTGATGCACAAGTCGAAATACTGGACGAGAATCGAAATAGCACTGGGCGATTTGTCGCCTTTCAAGTGAAAACATCTGCAGATGAGGAGCCTCAGCCTTACTGGTATGTTTCGAAAAATCAGCTCGACTACTGGCGCGACATGGACATACCGGTCTTTGTTGCATTGGTCTCGCTAAAATATCAGACTATTCACCTGCATCAGATAAAGAAAAAATCTCGCTACCACATAACTGAGAAAGACTCAGTCCGCATTGATTTTGATTTAGTTAAAGAGCTCTTCACCGAATCAAGCGGCAAGCGAATTAAGGCGGCAGCCGAAGAAAGCACCATGTCGGCAATACAGGAGCATTTGTCTAAAGTCCAGATTAAGATCGATGAAGTCAAATCAGCAATCGAAGAGATGGACGATTACTCAGACCCTCCCAACTTAATTGATATTATGAACAGTAGGTGGGAGGCCTACAATGACTTATTACAAGCCAGAACTCTTTCCGCCAGTTATAAGATCGGGGCACCCGAATGCAAGCAAATGGAAGAAGCCTTAGAGACAGCCCTGAATGAACTGAGAACTTTCATGGAAGACTGGAATATGCATATCGATTGGGATGACCGAAAGTATGGGGACGGTGAGATTCAAAAATTCATTGATGAGGCTTAATACCTCACCAACACATTTGTCACCCTGTTAGCGTCTTATTTGACACATGCGAAACAAGAGAACCATGCGAATTTTGGTTCGCGGATCACGGCTCAATGACTTCCGAAGGCAGCCTCACAACGCCGCCCGCAACATTCTCATCCCTCATCAGGATTTTCTGGGCTTGGCTCGCGCGGTTGCCTCAGCCACCAATGGGTCTTCGGGCCAATAATGCTTTGGATATCGGCCCTTAAGATCCTTCTTTACTTCCACGTAGGTGCTGCGCCAGAAGTTTGCGAGATCTTGAGTGACTTGCACCGGCCTGCGGGCCGGCGACAAGAGATGCAAAACCAGCGATTGCTTACCCAGGGCGATGCGTGGGGTTTCTGCTAGGCCAAAAAGCTCCTGCAGGCGCACTGCGAGGATTGGTGGATGCTGCGAGTAGTCGATACGAATATTGGAGCCCGAAGGCACCTGGATGGTCTGAGGTGCCTGAGTCTCCAGTTCCTGTGGAAGCGGCCAAGGCAGAAGATTTCTGACAATCGATGACAGATCCAGGTGGCTGAAGTGGCTGAGCCTCGTGACTTTGCCCAGGTACGGTGCGAGCCACTCTTCCAGCGTGTCCAGAAGGTTGGTATCGCTGAGATCAGGCCACTTGCTTTCTGCTCGGCCATTTTGGATATCCAGCTGACGCAGCAGATCGACCCGCGCTTGCCATTGGCGCAACTCAGGGTTCCAAGGCAGAAGTTCGATGCCCTTGCGCCTTACCAGATTGACCAAGGCTAGCGAACGAGCTTGTTCATCAAGACTTGGCAAAGGTGTTGTGGACATTACCAACTGTCCCACCTTTAGCTGCCGCTCAGCCTTGAGTAAGCCTTCCCTCTCGTCCCAGTCAACCTCATCGACTGGCCTTACAAGGTCAGCCAGCTCGTCATCGAACAAAGCTGGATCGAGATCGCTCGCTAGGTAGATCCGCTCCTCGCGCTGCCCTTGCCGGCTACCCAGATCGGCCACTACTAGCCACTCATGCTTAGTGAGAGCATCAGGCTCTGAGAATACGGCAGCCCGCCCGTTGGAGAGACGGTACTCAGACACACTCGCATGCCTCTGAAGACCGATTCGGTCAGGGTAAGCGAATGCCAGTAGGCACCCTACCCATCTTGGGTGATCGGGCTCGCTGACAGGGTGAACGGCACTCCCACGTAGCAGGGATCGATACTGCCGAGCAGACTGCTTTACTCGCTGAAAAGAGCCTCCGCCTCTGCGCGAATGTTGCTCTCCTGACAATGCACTCAGCCTAGTGTGAAGGTCGGCACCTGCTCCGCGCAGGATGTCTTTCTCACCCAGCAACGCGGCGATGTTGCAAGCAAGGTCATCCAGCCCCATCGTGTTGCCCTTGATGAGCATGTGAGCGATCCGTGGATGCGCTGGAAGCTCGCTCATTGCCGATCCATGTCGTGTGAGCTGCCCAGCATCATCGAGTGCGCCTAAGCGCTTTAGCAGGTCTCTGGCTTGGCGGAAGGGAGCTGATGGAGGTTGGTCGAGCCAGGTCATCTCATCTGGCTTAATTCCCCACCGCGCCAATTGAAGTGCCAAGGCTGCAAGATCCGCCTGTAGGATTTCAGGGGTACTGTAACCGGCCATTTGCTCGTGCTGCGACTCAGACCACAGGCGATAGCAGACTCCTGGCTCCAATCGCCCTGCCCGTCCCGCACGCTGAGTAGCGCTGGCCTTCGAGATACGCTGCGTATCTAGTCGGGTCATCCCACTTCGAGGATCGAACTTCGGCACTCGCTCGAGACCACTGTCCACCACTACCCTGACCCCTTCAATGGTCAAGCTAGTCTCGGCGATGTTCGTGGCCAGTACGATCTTCCGGGAGCCTTTGGGTGCCGGGTTTATCGCAGCTCGCTGCGCGCTCAGGTCGAGATCGCCGTACAGCGGGCATACGATCACCTCTGGACGACTGCTCAACTGCTCCTTGAGTGCCTCAGCCACCCGCCGAATCTCTGCCTGCCCAGGAAGGAAAACCAAGACGCTTCCAGGCTGGTCGTTGATGGCGGCCAGGCAGGTATCCGTGACTCGCGCATCGATACGCTCGCCCGGCTGATATGGACTACCCCAAACCGTTACCACCGGATACATCCGTCCTTCACTGGTGACCACAGGCGCATCATTGAGCACCTTTGAAAGGCGAGCACCTTCCAGCGTTGCGGACATCAGAAGTAACTTCAGTGGGGGCTCATCACGCAGGAGCTCACGAGCACTCACGCACAACGCCAGTGCAAGGTCGGAGTCGAGGTTTCGCAGGTGGTACTCATCGAAGATAACCACGCCCACTCCATCAAGCGCAGGGTCATCTTGGAGCCGTCGAGCCAGGATGCCTTCCGTAACCACTTCGATTTGAGTGTGCGGGCCTACCTTGCTTTCAAGACGAATGCGGTAGCCGACGGTCTCACCAACCTTCTCACCCAGTTCACTCGCCAAACGCTCGGCAGCGGCCCGAGCAGCCAAGCGCCGAGGCTCGAGCATCAAGATCTTCTGGTCACCAAGCCAAGATTCATTCAGCAGCGCTAGAGGCACTCGAGTGGTCTTGCCAGCCCCAGGTGGCGCTTCAAGGATCACTTCGTTGCGGTTGGCCAAGGCGTCTCGTAGGTCTGGCAATACGAGGTCAATAGGTAGAGAAATCATCGAGGCTCCCAAATCAGGGGAGCAGTATACGTCGGGGGATTAAGGGAAGAGATCAAGCCTTCAGACTGAGACGGCGTTGCTTGAGAGTTTTTGACAATAAATCGATGAATTACGTGCATTCAGCAAAACGTGGAATTCGTCGAAGATCACCAGGCCAACACCTTCGAGCGCCGGGTCGTCCTGCAAACGGCGGGTCAGAATGCCTTCGGTGACTACTTCGATACGGGTGTTGGGGCCGACTTTGCTGTCGAGACGAATGCGATAGCCGACGGTTTCGCCGACCTTCTCGCCCAGCTCACTGGCCAGGCGTTCCGCTGCGGCCCGCGCAGCCAAACGCCGCGGTTCGAGCATCAGAATGGTCTGCCCGGCCAACCAGGGCTCGTTGAGCAAGGCCAGTGGCACGCGGGTGGTTTTACCGGCGCCGGGCGGTGCTTCGAGCACGGCTTCGTGGCGTGTAGCCAAGGCTTCACGCAGGGCGGGTAAAACTTCATCAATCGGCAAAGAAATCATGCTGGCTCCCCAGGGCGTGCCCACAGTAAATTGCGAGTCGCGTTGAAGCTGTGGACGTGCCAGGCAAGGCGCGGGACGCTGGCAAGGGTCGTTTCCTTGCCAAGTCCCGCAACGCAGCATGGCGCGTCCACAGCTTCAGCCCGGAGGGCCGAGCCCCGAAAAAGTCCATCAGCCGTTACGCGTTGTCGATCTGGAAAAAACAACATCAATCCTCAACTATTCCAGTAGGGGTGAGACGCGGCCGTAATTTACTGTGGGCACGCCCTGCCGAGCGCGAGTATAACGGCGAACTGCTCGGCGTTAATGACGGTCCTAATTCATACAGGCGTCCTTTCGTTTTGAAATTACCCAGGAGATTTCATATGCGTATTCCCTTTCGCTTGATTGGCGGTGTATTGGTCGCGACGTTGCTGACCCAGGTCACCGCTTGCGGATCGATTTTCTACCCTGACCGTCGCGGTCAGATTGACGGCAAGATCGACCCGGCCATCGCCGCGCTGGATGCCGTAGGCCTGCTGTTCTACATCATCCCCGGCCTGATCGCGTTCGCCGTGGACTTCGCCACTGGCGCGATTTACTACGCGCCCGGCGAGACCGCACAAGTGGCCCCGGAAAAACTTAAGGAAGCCATCGGCGCCGACGGCAAGGTCGATAATCACAAGTTGCAGACTATTCTTGAAACCGAACTGGGCCGCAGCTTCCCGCTGGATGACCCACGCCTGATCCAGCACAAGGGCAGCGCTCAGCAACTGGCCATGTTCGGCCTGCAACCTGCCGCGTAACCCGTGCACTTAAAGGAATAGCCGCACTTATGATCTCCAGCTCCGAACACGCCCGCCTGCTGCGGCTGGCGACCCGTGCCTCGGTGGCGGTGGCGTGCACGTTGATCGTCGCCAAAGCCATCGCCTGGTGGTTGAGCGGTTCGGTGAGCATGCTCGCCGGGTTGACCGACTCGACCCTCGACGGCGTGACCTCGCTGCTCAACCTGCTCGCTGTGCATTACGCCTTGCGCCCGGCCGACGATGATCACCGGTATGGACACGGCAAGGCCGAGTCGCTGGCGGGCATGGCCCAGGCGTTGTTCATTGGCGGCAGTGCGGTGCTGATCGCCTTGCAGGCGATCGAACGACTGAAACACCCGGAACCGGTGGGTGCGCCGTGGATCAGCATCGGGGTGATTGTGTTTTCCCTGGCGCTGACCCTGGCCCTGTTGGTGTTGCAACATCGGGTCATCAAGGCGACCGGCTCCAACGCGGTGCGCGCCGACTCCCTGCATTACCGCTCGGACCTGCTGCTTAACGGCAGCATTCTGGTGGCGCTGGTGCTCGCCGGGTATGGCTGGCATCAGGTCGACCCTTGGTTCGGTTTGGGGATCGCTGCCTACATTCTCTGGAGCGCGATTCATATCGCCCGGGAAAGTTTTACGGTGCTGATGGATGAAGCGCTGCCAACGGACGTCAGCCAGCACATGCTCGAACTGGCCTGCAGCGTACCGGGAGTGTTGGGGGCGCACGACCTGCGTACGCGGGTTTCCGGCAACCAGTGGTTCGTGCAGTTGCACCTGGAACTGCCGGGGGATTTGACCCTGTCAGTCGCTCACGGCATCAGCGACCAAGCCGCCGATGCGATTCACGCGGCTTATCCGCGAGCCGAAGTGCTGGTGCACGCCGACCCGCAGGAAGTGGTGCTGGCAGGCACGGCTCAGAAAGAAACCTGATAACCGCGACTGCCCAGGCAGTTGCCCTGGGCCTGACGGTAGGCTTGTACTACCGAAGGATCCGGTTGATAGGTGGCCGTTCGCGGATCGAAACCACTCTGCTGCACCGCATATTGATAGCACTCGTATCCGTCCTGGTTGACCTGCTCTGGCGACTGACCGTTGGCCGGATACGCCACCACGTCATAACCATTACTGACCGGTTGCGGCTGCGGTTGTACGGGCGGCTCGACCACGACGTAATCCTGAGTGCTTTGCTGATAGGCGTAATAAGAGCCGGCCGCGAGGAACAACAGCGCCCCGCCGATCCACACTTCGCGCGCGTAATCGGGCAAGTAGCTGACGCGAATCCCGCGTGGCGGTTGCACCACCACATAGCGTGGGCCTTGTGGGCGATACCAGTAGCCGCCGGAGTAGAAGTAGTCCTGACCACGGTACGGCACACGGTAATCACGGTCGGGGAAGCGATCGATCACATGACCGGGACGGTATTGCGGGCCAGGTCCCCAGCCATTGCCATGCCCATCCGGGCGACCGGCCCAGCGATAGTCGTCGGGACGCGGACCGTTGTTTTGCCAATGCGGGTTGTTATCGTTGCGCCGCGGCACGTCCTGGTAGTAACCACGCTGCGGCTGCTGGGTCTGGCGCACGGTATCGGGCCGGCCCTGGATCGGCAGGTCATTGGCCGGTAGCTGCGGCGGTGGCGGCGGTGGTCGAACCGGATTGTTGTAGTCATGCGGCGCACGGTTCTGCCGTTGACCGTCGTTCTGACTCTGGCCGTTGTGCTCGAACTGGCGACTGTTGTCGCCACGAATGATGTCGTTATTCTGCGCACGCGGCGGGTTCTGCTGCGGATTGTTCTGCGGGCGCGGCTGGTTATTGCCGCCGTGGCCCTGATTGTTGCCCTGATGGCCATCCGAGCCGCGTTGCCCGCTGTCGGGGCCACGGTCTTGCGGCTCATCGGCCAGCGATTGCGCAGTGACACTTACACATAGCAAACCAACACCGGCCAAACGCCAGATGCGCGACTTCATGCTTTTCCTCACTGCGGGTTAGGGCCTGAACGTAAGACTGGGAAAGCACAGGCCGGTTCTGCAACAGGTTATCAGTCGCGCAACTTATTTATTGAGGGTGGTCGGCAAATTGCGGGCAAAAGAAAAGGGAGACCCGTCGGCCTCCCTTTGAGAACTTCGTCCGTGCTCGACGCTTTTGACGTCGGCTCACCTCACGCCGTCTTCTGGACAGTGTGTAGCTCGGGGGTCGGCTCATCCCCGGTGGGGGTGGCGACCGCAGCTGGCCTGATTGGGCGAGCCGCACTGGACTGTTTGTCCGAGCAGTGATTCTGGTGATAAGAATAGGCTCGCGGCGCCGGCAGAGGATTGCGAAGATTGCTCAAATAAACATCACTTGCGCAATTTTTAACCCTGGATAGATAATCCGCCGCAATAGTTATGACAAAGGCCTGATTGATGAGCAAACTCGACCGATACGACCTGAGCATTTTGGCGGAATTGCAGCGTGATGCGCGCATCTCCAACCAGGAGCTGGCCGAACGCATCGGCCTGTCCCCCTCGCCATGCTCGCGGCGGGTCAAGCAGCTGGAAGATGACGGCTACATCTCCCGCCAGGTGGCCCTGCTGGACCGCAAGATGCTCGGCCTGAGCCTGACGGCTTACGTGTTGATCGGCATGGACCGGCATACGCCAGAGCGTTTCGAGAACTTCGAAGCGGCGATTCGTACATTACCGCAAGTGCTGGAATGCAGTCTGGTGACCGGGATGGATGCCGACTATCAGCTCAAGGTCGTCGTGCCGGACATGGATCACTATCAGAAACTGCTGCTGGGACACCTCACCCGGATTGAAGGGGTGACGAGTGTGCGGTCGAGTTTTGTGCTTAATCAGGTGCTCAACAGTACCGAGTTGCCGCTGACTCATCTGCGCAGCTGATGATGGCTTTGACTGATCGTTCCCACGCTCCGCGTGGGAATGCATCCTGTGACGCTCTACGTCACGATCTAAAGCGGACGCGGAGCGTCCATGGCGGCATTCCCACGCAGAGCGTGGGAACGATCACTGCCCAAGGCGACGAATGACTGCGACACACCGACGCAGGTCAATACTCCGCCAATTCGTCGTGGCGTATACTCCAGCGCCTTTTAGCCCCGCCCGCGCTGGAGATGTTCGATGGATCCTGCAGTATTCGAAGAGTGGATGATGACCGGACTGGTCAGCATCCTGATCATTTTCATGGGTTTCATCGTCTGGGATCTGGCGAAGAAGTCCAAGGCCGGACGCTTTGGCTCGTTCATCCTGTTCTTCGTACTCGGCCTGGGCGTGGCCGCGTTCGTGATCAAAAGCGTGGTCATCGGCCTGATCGAATCCGGCACGTTATAAGCGCGCTGGCACTTCCTTCCACTGGCCCTGATCGAGCCCTTCGATCGACCAGTCGCCGATTCTGACCCGCACCAGACGCAACGTCGGCAAGCCGACCGCCGCGGTCATGCGCCGTACCTGACGGTTGCGCCCTTCACGAATCACCAGCTCCAGCCAACTGGTCGGCACGCTTTTGCGAAAGCGCACAGGCGGGTTGCGTGGCCACAGTTCAGGCTCTTCCAGCAGCCGCGCTTCAGCCGGTAGCGTCATGCCATCGTTCAACTCCACGCCATCGCGCAAACGCTGCAATTGCTCGGCACTCGGCTCACCTTCCACTTGCACCCAATAGGTCTTGGCCAGTTTGTGTTTCGGGTCGGCAATCCGCGCCTGAAGCTGACCATCGTTGGTCAGCAGCAGCAAACCTTCACTGTCGCGGTCCAGCCGTCCTGCCGGGTAAATCCCGGGAATCTCGATGTAATCCTTGAGCGTCGCCCGCCCTTCGCCGTCGCTGAACTGCGTCAGCACATCGAACGGCTTGTTGAACAGGATCAGCTTCGGCTCGGCTGGCGGCGCTTTGGCGACACGGCGCGGGGCTGAGGACGATGGCGCAGGCTTCACGCCAGGGCGGCGGGAAACGGGACGTTGAGGACGAGACATGGGAAAAGGAACATCTAACGGTCAGGGCTGCTAATGCTAGTGCCCTGACCGCTAAATGACCATGAGAACAATCAGCGGAACGGCGGCTCGTCGAAGCTGCGCAGTTTGCGCGAGTGCAGCGAGTTGAGTTCGGTGCGCAACAAATCCACCGCCTCGATGCCGATCTTCAAATGCTGGCTGACCGCACGCTCATAGAAGGCGTTGGCCGAACCTGGCAGTTTGATTTCACTGTGCAACGGTTTGTCCGACACGCAGAGCAACGTGCCATACGGCACCCGCAGGCGATAACCTTGCGCAGCGATGGTGCCGCTTTCCATGTCCACCGCCACGGCGCGGGACAGGTTGATCAACGGACGTTCCTGAGCCCAGCGCAATTCCCAGTTACGGTCGTCGTAGGTCAGTACGGTGCCGGTGCGCAGGCGTTTTTTCAGTTCGTCGCCCTTCTCGCCGGTGATATTGGCTGCCGCTTGCTGCAACGCCATTTGCACTTCGGCCAGGGCCGGAATCGGAATATTCGGCGGCACGACCCGGTCGAGAATCCCGTCGCGACGCATGTAAGCGTGCGCCAACACGTAGTCGCCAATCGTCTGCGACTGACGCAAGCCGCCACAGTGGCCGATCATCAGCCAACAATGCGGACGCAGCACCGCCAGGTGGTCGGTGATGTTCTTGGCGTTGGACGGGCCGACGCCAATGTTCACCAGGGTCACACCGTGGCCGTCGCTGGCGATCAGGTGATAGGCCGGCATCTGATAGCGGTGCCAGACCACACCGGCGGCAATCGCCGAGGCTTCGCCGTGGTCCATGCTCTTTTCGATGATCACATTGCCCGGCAAGACCATGCGCACGAAACGCGGATCGTTGCGCAGTTGCTCCAGGCCATGAACGATGAACTGGTCAACGTAGCGGTGGTAGTTGGTCAGCAGAATCCACGGCTGCACATGGCGCCAGTCGCTGCCGGTGTAATGCACCAGTCGACGCAGGGAGAAATCCACCCGCGCAGCGTCGAACAAGGCCAACGGTAGCGGGTCGGTGTTTTCCCAATCGTACAGACCGTCGGCGATGCCATCGGTCGCGGCAGACAGGTCGGTACTCGGGAACACCCGCGCCAGCACGGCGGCGGTAACGCCGGAACCGGCCAGTTCATCGCCCTGCTCGACCACGTACGGATAAGGAATGTTTTGCTGACTGATGCCGACTTCCACCGTCACGGTGAAGTCGTGCATCAGCGGCACCAGCTGTTCCAGCAGGTATTTACGGAACGCGGCGGGATGAGTGACGGTGACGCTGTAGGTCCCCGGCAGTTGAACCTTGGCGTAGGCGCGAGTGGTCTGTGGGACTTCGCCCTGGCAATGGTAGGTCAGACGCAGTTCGGGATAACGAAACATCGCACGCTGTTCGGCGTCCGGTTCGACTCGATCATGGAGGTAACGCTTGAGCGCCTGGTTCAGCGCGGTGGTTGCACGATGGTGCAAGAGCGCAAGCCGGTCCACGGCTTGCTCGGCGGTTTGAACGACAATAAAAGCTTCGGTCACGATCAGCATCCTGTGTTCTGACTTGCAGGCCTTCATCTTGCCTGCATCGTCGCTTCACGGGAACAGCGGTTGCTACACAAATACCAAGTCCACCCAGGATCCAATGTGGGAGTGAGCCTGCTCGCGATAGCGGTATGACAGTCGATATTACTGTTGAATGTTGAACCGTCATCGCGAGCAGGCTCGCTCCTACATTTGATCGGTGTCGCTCATGGAAGTGGGGTCGAGCGGGCGACAATCGCTTCCACATCCAGCCCACGCGGCAACGCCCCATACACCCGACCGGCCGAACCGAGGCGGCTGGCGATGAAGGCATCACTGACCGCCGCATTGCCCGCCTCCAGCAACAGCTTGGCCTGAAGGCCCAAGGCGATGTCTTCGGTGAGCTGCCGCGCACGATATTGAATGTCGCCGGTGTCCTTGAACGCTGCCTGCAATTGAATGATGTGTGCGGCCAGGCGCTTGTCGCCATGGCCATCGCCCAATTCGCTGAACAGTACGTCGAGCACGCCCGGTTCCTTGGACAACGCTCGCAATACGTCGAGGCATTGCACGTTGCCGGAACCTTCCCATGTCGAATTGACCGGTGCTTCACGGTACAACCGCGGCAGGATGCTGTCTTCGACATAACCGGCGCCGCCCATGCATTCGGCAGCTTCGTTGATCATTCCGGGCGCACGTTTGCAGATCCAGTACTTGCCCACCGCCGTGACCAGCCGAGCGAATTTGGCTTCGTGCTCGTCATCCAGATGATCCAGCGCCCGGCCCATGCGCAGGCTCAAGGCCAGGGCGGCTTCGCTTTCCAGGGCCAGGTCGGCCAGTACGTTCTGCATCAAGGGTTGTTCGCTGAGCAATTTGCCGCCGACCTTGCGGTGAGCGCAGTGATGGCTGGCCTGGGTCAGGGCCTGGCGCATCAGCGAACTGGAACCGACCATGCAATCGAAGCGGGTCATGGCGACCATTTCGATGATGGTCGGAACACCCCGGCCCTCCTCGCCGACCATCCACGCCAGCGCACCACGGAACTCCACTTCGCTGGACGCGTTGGAGCAATTGCCGAGTTTGTTCTTCAAGCGCTGTATGTAGAACTGATTGCGCGTGTCGTCCGGGCGATGGCGCGGCAGCAGGAAACAGGTCAGCCCCTTGTCAGTCTGGGCCAGGGTGAGGAAGGCATCGCACATCGGCGCCGAACAGAACCACTTGTGGCCCACCAGCTCATACGCCTGGCCCGGACCACTGGCACCGACCGGAAACGCCTTGGTGGTGTTGGCCCGCACGTCGGTGCCGCCCTGTTTCTCGGTCATCGCCATGCCGATGGTGACCCCAGCCTTGTGGGCCATGCCGACGTTGCGCGGGTCGTATTCGGTGGAGAGGATTTTCGGCAGCCATTGCTCCGCCAAGTCCGCTTGCAGGCGCATCGCCGGGACGCTGGCGAAGGTCATGGTCAGCGGGCAACCACTCCCGGCTTCGGCCTGGCTGTGCAGGTAGGTCATGGCGGCGCGGGCGACGTGGGCGCCGGACTGCGGATGCGCCCAGGGCAACGAAGTCAAACCGTGCTCGACCGCCGTGCGCATCAGTTCGTGATACGCCGGGTGAAATTCAACCAGGTCGATGCGATGGCCGTAACGGTCATGGCTGCTGAAAACCGGCTTGTTCTGATTGGCCAAAAACCCTGCTTCCATCAGCGGCCCACCGGCCAGGGCGCCGTAAGCGTCGATCCGCGACTCGGCCCACCCGGCCCCGAAACGCCGCGACCACTCCTGCAACGGCAGGTCGATGCGATACAGGTTGGCGCCGTCCAGCGACGGTGGCTGGTTGGTGACTTCGTGGGTTTCGGCGAACTGATGCAGGTTCATGACAGGGCTCCTTTGGTCAGCCAAGGAACTTCAGTTAAGCACCGCCCCCCGACCGAACAAAGTGTCATACCTGCCTAACTGTCGGCGCTTTCGCCTTGCTTTGGACATAGCACCCGGCGATAGAGCGCTGCCTGCAGATCCTCGAATTTCACCGGTTTGTTCAGATAATCGATCAAGGCACCGGTCGGGCAATGTTCCCGATCAATGCTCAAGGCAATCACGAATACAGGCAGTTCGGCGCAGCCCGGCAACGCGCGGATCTGGCAACAGAGGGACGTTCCGTCCAGCGGTGGAAGCTGGCAATCGAGCAATACCGCATCGAAGGTTTCGCGCTGCAAGTGATCGAGCGCGGCAGCCCCGTTGTCGGTGCTGCGCACCCGGAACCCAAGCTTGAGCAACATGCCGCGCATCACCAACTGGTTGATGCTGTTGTCATCGACCAGCAGGACGGTGCAGTCCTGAGGCAGTCGCAGGCGCGGGAATTCCCGGTTCATCAGGGGCGCTGGCGGCCGCTCCACCACGGGCAGTTCGAACTCGACGTCGAGCTGGAAGCGGCTGCCACGACCAGGTTCGGAGCGGTGGGTGAGTTTTCCGCCGAGCAGTTCGACCAGTTGCCGACAGATCGCCAGGCCAACGCCCAGGCCGCCGTATTCACGGGTCATCGAGCCATCGAGCTGGAAGAACCGCTGATACAGTGTCGCCTCTCCCAGATCGGTGAAGCCGATGCCGGTGTCGATCACTGCAAAGGACAGCGCGAATCGGTCGGGCGCCGCGGGTTTACCCGTCACCCGCAGCGCCAGCCCGCCGATCCGCGTGAACTTGATCGCGTTATCCAGCAGGCATTCCAGGCATTGCGCCAATTTGGCGCTGTCGCCGTGCAAGCGATCCGGCAGCCCCGGCGAGACCTCGACTTTGAAGTCCAGCGACTTGCTCGACGCGTTGCCCTCGAATTGCAGGCGCAAAGCCTCGATCACGCCGCGCAAACTGAAAACGGCGGGATAGGTCTTGAGCTTGCCGGCCTGCAACTCGGTCAGGGTGAGGATGCCGTTGACCATGCGCATCATGTCTCGCGCGGAACCGGCGGCCGTTTGCTGGTATTGCTCCAGCTCCGGGTCCATCTCGACGGTCTGCATCAGCTCAAGCGAGCCGATTACACCGTTCATGGGCGTGCGTAGTTCGTGGGTCAGGGTGGCGAGGAACTCGTCCTTGAGCTTGTTGCTGTGAGCCAATTGCTGGTTGAGCACTTCAAGCGTTTGACCGGCATCGAACAGGGTCTGTGCCTGTTGCTCGCGCATGGCGTTGATGCGATCGGCCAGCGCCAGGGACAGCAGCGCCACTTCAATCGCCGAGCCGATCTGGCTGGAATACATGGTCAGGAACACGTTCGGCAGGTAACCCAGCACCATCAGGGTGTTGACGACGCCACCGAGTAAAAACGCCGACCAGGCAATAATGAAATAACGCGCCACTCGCAGGCCACGCAGCCAGGCGAAAATCCCTGCGGCAAAAATCACCACGGTGAAGATCAGTGCCAGCGTCGTCGCCAGGCGCAGGGCCATGGCGTAACTGGTCATCAACGACAACCCGACCACGACTGCGCTAAACGCAATCAACGCCAGCAGGATGCGGTCGAGCCAACGACTGTGGGTCGCCGTCTGCAAGAAACTGCGCGCGAACTGGCTGCCGAACAGCCCTGCACAACCGATGAAAAAAGGCGTCGCCGCGTTGGCCCACCAGGGATTGTTCGGCCAGAAATACTCCACGGCCGCGCCGTTGACCGACAGCTGATACAAGCCGAACGAGGCGATATAGAAGATGTAATAGAGGTAGCTGGTATCGCGCACGCTGAGATAGATGAACAGGTTGTACACCAGCATTCCCAGCAACACGCCGTAGATCAGCCCCAGTACATACAGTCGGACCGGCTGTTCTTCCAGGTAGGCAGTGCTCGACCATAGGGTGACCGGCGCCTGGATCGACCCTTCACTTTGCAGTCGCAGGTACAGGGTTTGCGCTTGATCAGGGGTGAAGTTCAGATCGAACAAATAGTTGTTCTGGCGGATCTCGCGACTGTCGAACGGCAAGGCATCACCGGTCTGACGTGCCAATTGATAGCCACCGGCCGCATCGGGCAAATAGAGATCAATGTGATCAAGGGGCGGATAGGCCAGCTCCAGCAACCAGGTGCGTTGCACCGCGGGGTTGTTCGGGCGGTAATGCAGGTCGATTTTCAGCCAGAACACTGAACGCGAGTAACCGGCGTTGAGGGTGGCTTTGTCATGGGGTTTGAAGTTTCCGGCCGCGGCTTGTGCGCGGACATCGGCGATGCTCGCCTGACCGCCCGCGTCTTCGAACACTTGCAGGGTTCGGCCCAGGGGAAGGCTTTGAGTGAACTCGTCGAATTCGACTGCACTCGCCATAAGGGGCAAGCACAACAGCATCATCAGCAAATAGCGCATTTAAGCCCCAGCGTGGCCTGTCCGGTTATCCAAGGAAGCCCCTCATTCCTTTTGAGTAGACGTAAAACCGGCATTACCTGTTATTGGTTTGGATCCACTCTAGCATAGCCGTTGGTGGCCATTGAACACCATTGTAATTTTTCCCACAAAGGCTCTAGCACGGGCGCTCCAGCCGCACATATTGAGCTAGAGCTATTTCACCGGTCAGTTTGTGACAACGCCCTGTTCCCTGTAGCAGCTGCCGAAGGCCGCGTTCGGCTGCGCAGCAGTCGTCAATGACCACCCGGTTTGCCTGATACACCGCAGCGACTGACTTCACGCCTGCTATGCAGCCGAACGCAGCCTTCGGCAGCTGCTACATGGACCGCGTGATGACTCGCTGGGGGCAACCGAAAAAAGATGTTTGGTGGTAAGCTCGCGCACCATGAATATCTACAGCTCTCGCCCCGTTGTCCTCTGTCTCTCCGGCCACGACCCAAGTGGTGGCGCCGGCTTGCAGGCAGATATCGAAGCCCTGCTCGCTCAGGGATGTCATGCGGCCCCGGCCGTCACCGCCCTGACCGTGCAAGACACGGTCAACGTCACTGATTTCCGCGTCCTAGACCGTGAATGGGTGTTGGCCCAGGCCAATGCCGTGCTCAACGACTCCGAAGTCGCGGCGGTGAAACTGGGCATGCTCGGCTCCCTGGAAATGGTCGACACCGTGGTCGAACTGCTCTCGGCGCACCCGCATTTGCCGGTGGTCTGCGACCCGGTGCTGCGCGCCGGCGGCGGCGGACGACTGGGCAAGGACGAAGTCGGCTACGCCATGCGCGAACGCCTGCTGCCTCTGTCGATCATCGCCACCCCAAACCTTCCCGAAGCCCGCATCCTCGCCGAACTGCCCGAAGGCACCGCGGACGAGTGCGCGGAAAAACTCCTGCCATTCGTCAAACACCTGCTGATCACTGGCGGCCATGGCGATGAACACGAAATCCACAATCGCCTGTATAGCCGCGACGGTCACCGCGAAACCTTCACTTGCCAGCGCTTGCCCGGCAGTTATCACGGTTCCGGTTGCACGCTGGCCAGTGCCTTGGCCGGTCGTCTGGCCCTCGGTGAAAATCTCGCCAGTGCCGTGCAGACCGCGCTTAACTACACGTGGCGCACCCTGCGGGATGCGGAGCAGTTGGGCAAAGGCCAGTTCGTGCCGCGCCGCCTGCCGCTGGATTTCTGTTCGTAACTGTCCCTGCGTAAAGCAAAAAGGATTGTCCGATGAAGCTACGTGGCCTGTACGCCATTACCGACAGCCAACTGCTGGCCGGTAAATTTCTTTCGTACGTGGAGGCGGCGCTGGAAGGCGGCGTCACCCTGCTGCAATACCGCGACAAGAGCAGCGACGAGACCCGCCGTCTGCGCGAGGCCCAAGCCCTGCGCGATCTGTGTGAACGCTACAAGACCCAGCTGATTATCAATGACGATGCCGAACTCGCTGCGCGCCTGAACGTCGGCGTGCACCTGGGCCAGACCGACGGCCCGCTGACCCCGGCCCGCGCATTGCTCGGTCGCCAGGCGATCATCGGTTCGACCTGCCACGCGCAACTCGAACTCGCCGAACAAGCGGCCAAGGAAGGCGCCAGTTACGTCGCCTTCGGTCGCTTCTTCAACTCCAATACCAAACCCGGCGCCCCCACTTGCAGCCTCGAACTGCTCGACCAGGCCCGCAGCAAACTGCACCTGCCGATCTGCGCGATTGGCGGCATCACCCTGGACAACGCCGCGCCACTGGTGGCCCATGGGGTCGATCTGCTGGCGGTGGTCCATGGCCTGTTTGGCGCCGAGAGCACGGCTGAAGTGACACGCCGCGCCCGCGCCTTTAACGAATTACTGAAAATCTGATTTGAGAGCCCGATCATGTCTCGTTCCGAAACCCTGTTTGCCAATGCCCAGAAACACATTCCCGGTGGCGTGAACTCGCCTGTTCGCGCGTTCAAAAGCGTTGGCGGCACGCCGCTGTTCTTCAAACACGCGGAAGGCGCCTACGTCACCGACGAAGACAACAAGCGTTATGTGGATTACGTGGGCTCCTGGGGGCCGATGATTCTCGGCCACAGCCACCCGGATGTGCTGGACGCCGTGCGCAAACAGCTTGAGCACGGATTGTCCTACGGCGCGCCGACCGAGATGGAAACCCAGATGGCGGACCTGGTCTGCTCGATCGTGCCATCGATGGAAATGGTGCGCATGGTCAGCTCCGGCACCGAAGCCACCATGAGCGCGATTCGTCTGGCCCGTGGTTTCACCGGCCGCGACAGCATCATCAAATTCGAAGGCTGCTACCACGGTCACTCCGACAGTCTGCTGGTCAAGGCCGGCTCTGGCGCCCTGACCCAAGGCGTGCCGAGTTCGGCCGGCGTGCCGGCGGCTTTCGCCAAACACACCCTGACCCTGCCGTTCAACGACATCGACGCGGTAGAAACCATGCTCGCCGAAGTCGGCCAGGACGTGGCGTGCATCATCGTCGAGCCCGTGGCCGGCAATATGAACTGCGTACCGCCGGCGCCAGGTTTCCTCGAAGGCCTGCGCACCCTGTGCGACAAGCATGGCGTGGTGCTGATTTTCGACGAAGTGATGACCGGTTTCCGTGTCGCCCTTGGTGGTGCACAAGCCCACTACGGCGTGACGCCAGACCTGACCACCTTCGGCAAAATCATCGGTGGCGGCATGCCGGTTGGCTGCTTCGGCGGCAAGCGCGAAATCATGTCGCACATCGCACCCTTGGGCCCGGTCTATCAGGCGGGCACCCTGTCGGGTAACCCGTTGGCCATGGCTGCCGGCCTGACGACCCTGCGCCTGATCAGCCGTCCGGGCTTCCACGCAGAGTTGACTGACTACACCAGTCGCCTGCTCGATGGCCTGCAACAACGCGCCGATGCCGCGGGCATTCCGTTCGTGACCACACAGGCAGGCGGTATGTTCGGTCTGTACTTCAGCGGTGCCGACGACATCGTGACCTTCGATGACGTGATGGACAGCGACGCCGCCCTGTTCGGACGCTTCTTCCACTTGATGCTTGAAGGCGGCGTGTACCTGGCGCCGAGCGCCTTCGAAGCCGGCTTCACCTCGATTGCCCACGGCGAAACCGAGCTGAAACTGACGCTGGATGCTGCCGAACGCGCATTTGCTGCATTGAAATAACGCTGTGCCGCTGACGCTGGCAGTTGCCAGCGTCAGCTTTCACCTGCATTCCCGTCCTTATTCCTGCGCTTCTGCTCAAATACTCGGCAAAGTGGCCGATATATTCCCCGCGCAGCAGAAAAACGAGTAAAGACTTTGTAAGGTTGGCCCTGCTTATTTCATAATGCGCGCTTATTGGATCCCTCGACGGGTCCGCGCGCCCCTCAGAGGTAAGTCGATTCCCATGAACCGCACCGGCCGCGCCCTTGCACTGGGCTGCCTGTTGCTCCTTCAGCCCCTGCTCGCGCTCGCACAAGCAGGCGGCAACTCGTTGTTAATCCCAGCGATGGGTCGTTGCACCCTCAATACTCAGCCGCAAGACCTGGCACAGGCGCTCGCCGCCTGCCAGAAAGCGTCGGATGAAGGGGATGCGCAAGCGCAATACGAGTTGGGCGAGTTCTACTACGACGGCACAAATACGCCGCGCGACCTCAAAAAAGCCCTGGGCTACTTCGAAAAAGCCTCGTTGCAAGGCCATGCTCAGGCGCAATTCAAACTCGGCTCCATGTTCTTCCACGGCGAAGGCGTACCGGCCAACAACGTCCAGGCGTATATCGTGCTGAAAATGGCGGCGGTCAATGGCGCTGAAGAAGCGTTGGACACTGCCGACGAAGTCGCCGAGAAAATGCCCCGCGAAGAACTGGAAGTCGCTACCCAAGTGCTGGGGCAAATCTTCCGCAAGTATCTGATGGAATTGCAAAGCGCCGATGGGCGTACGCCGTTCTCGCCGTTGCCTTAACTGTGGCGAGGGGATTTATCCCCTCGCCACAGATAAATCCCTTCACCACAGACAAATCCCCTGACCACAATGACTCTCTAGCCACAGAAGAGAGCCCTGTCAGCTTCAGGATTGCTATTTACTTCTCAGGCATCGGCATCGGAAACGGCATGACATTGCCGACCGCGCCGCGGGCTTCGCTGATTTTCGGTGTACCGAGGCGCTCGACCTCGTCGATCCGCACGATCGAATGCATCGGCACAAAGCTGCGCACAACGCCTTCGAACTGAGCCTTGAGCTTCTCTTCGCTCGGATCGACGACCACTTGCGTGCGCTCGCCAAAGACGAACTCTTCAACTTCCAGGAAGCCCCACAGATCACTTTGATAGATCTGTTTGGCATACATTTCGTACACCTGGCCCTGGTTGAGGAAAATCACCTTGTAGATTGGAGCTTCACGTTTGGTCATGGTGGGCGAGCAACACATCGGGGGATAAAAATGAGGGCGCGAACTATAGCATAGCCGCCGGACGCGCAACGGTAGGAACCTTGGAACATGTTCCCTATAATGCGCGGTTCTTTGAATCACGTGATGACTCTGTCCATGGCCAAGAAGCTTTACATCGAAACCCACGGTTGCCAGATGAACGAGTACGACAGCTCGCGCATGGTCGATCTGCTGGGCGAACATCAGGCCCTGGAAGTCACCGCTCGCGCTGAAGATGCCGACGTGATCCTGCTCAATACCTGCTCGATCCGCGAACGTGCCCAGGACCGGGTGTATTCCCAACTCGGCCGCTGGCGCGAACTGAAGCTGGCCAACCCGGACATGGTGATTGCCGTTGGCGGTTGCGTGGCCAGCCAGGAAGGCGCGGCCATCCGCGATCGTGCGCCGTACGTCGATGTGGTGTTCGGCCCGCAGACCTTGCACCGCCTGCCGGAAATGATCGACGCCGCCCGCGCGACCAAGCTGCCGCAAGTCGACGTCTCGTTTCCGGAAATCGAAAAATTCGACCACTTGCCCGAGCCGCGCATCGATGGCCCAAGCGCCTACGTGTCGGTCATGGAAGGCTGCAGCAAGTACTGCACTTTCTGCGTGGTGCCCTACACCCGCGGCGAAGAAGTCAGCCGACCTTTCGATGACGTGATCGCCGAGATCATCCATCTGGCTGAAAACGGCGTGCGTGAAGTGACCCTGCTCGGGCAGAACGTCAATGGCTACCGCGGGACCACTCATGACGGTCGTTTGGCTGACCTGGCCGAACTGATCCGCGTCGTCGCCGCCGTCGATGGCATCGATCGCATCCGCTACACCACTTCACACCCGCTGGAATTCTCCGATAGCCTCATCCAGGCTCACGCCGACGTTCCGGAACTGGTCAAACACTTGCACTTGCCGGTGCAATCGGGCTCGGACCGAATCCTGGCGGCGATGAAGCGCAACCACACCGCGCTGGAATACAAATCCAAACTGCGCAAGCTGCGTGCTGCCGTACCGGGGATTTGCATCAGCTCGGACTTCATCGTCGGCTTCCCGGGCGAGACCGAAAAAGACTTCGAACAGACCATGAAGCTGATCGAAGACGTCGGTTTCGACTTCTCCTACTCGTTCGTCTATAGCCAACGCCCGGGCACTCCGGCTGCCGATCTGGCCGACGAAACGCCGGAAGCGCTGAAAAAAGAACGCCTGAACGCCCTGCAACATCGCCTGAACCAGCAAGGTTTCGAGATCAGCCGACAAATGGTGGGCTCCATTCAGCGGATTCTGGTCACCGATTATTCGAAAAAAGACCCCGGTGAACTGCAAGGCCGGACCGAGAATAATCGCATCGTCAACTTCCGCTGCGACAATCCGACGTTGATCGGGCAGTTCGCCGATGTGCATATCGATGCCGCACAACCGCACTCGCTGCGGGGTTCGCTGATTCAGTAACACCTCATTACCCTGTGGGAGCGAGCTTTGTGGCGAGGGGGCTTGTCGGAACGCCGCATCGCCCCGTTGGACTGCGAAGCGGTCCCGAGTATTTTGCGACTGCTTCGCAGCCGGACGGGGGCAAGCCCCCCCTCGCCACAGATGAAGTACCAAAATCCGGCATATTATTTAAGACCTTTCGCACCCGGGCCTCTGGCGTTATCCTTGATTTCATCTTAATTGCCCCAGGGCGGCTAAATACGACCTTGAACGCACCCATAGAACCACATCGTTTTATCCTCGAGCCTTTTGAAGCTCGCCGTTTCGCCAATCTGTGCGGGCAATTCGACGAGCATCTGCGCTTGATCGAACAGCGCCTGAATATCGAGATCCGCAACCGCGGAGACCAGTTCGAACTGATCGGCGATCCCAAGCACACCACCTCCGCGGAAAACCTCCTGCGCCGCCTGTACCGGGAAACCAAGGGTACCGAGCTGTCGCCGGACATGGTTCACCTGTTCCTGCAGGAATCGGCCGTCGAAGAGCTGGACAACGTCTCCCCCTCCGAACCGTCCGTCGCCCTGCGCACCAAGAAAGGCATGATTCGCCCTCGCGGCTTGAATCAGTTGCGCTATGTGAAGGAAATCCTCGGTAACGACATCAACTTCGGCATCGGCCCGGCCGGTACCGGCAAGACCTATCTGGCCGTTGCCTGCGCGGTAGACGCACTGGAACGCGAGCAGATTCGTCGCATCCTGCTGGTACGACCGGCGGTTGAAGCAGGTGAAAAGCTTGGTTTCCTGCCCGGCGACCTGTCGCAGAAGATCGACCCGTACCTGCGCCCGCTCTACGATGCACTCTACGAAATGCTCGGCTTCGAATACGTGGCCAAGCTGATCGAGCGTCAGGTGATCGAAGTTGCGCCGCTGGCCTACATGCGCGGCCGAACCTTGAACAACAGTTTCATCATCCTCGACGAAAGCCAGAACACCACCGTCGAGCAGATGAAAATGTTCCTTACCCGGATCGGCTTCGGCTCTACCGCCGTCATCACCGGTGACATCACCCAGGTCGACCTGCCGAAAGGCACCAAGTCCGGGCTGCACCATGTGATCGAAGTGCTCAAGGACGTACCGGGCATCAGCTTCACCCATTTCATGCCCAAAGACGTCGTGCGCCATCCATTGGTGCAGCGCATTGTCGAAGCCTACGAGCGCTTCGAGAATCGCGTGGCCGACGAACCGGCGAAGGTCTCGTCCAAGGACAATCGCCACGATGCTTGAGCTTGATCTGCAACTGGCTACCGAAGCGCCTGCGCCCAGCGAAGCCGAGTTCCGCCAATGGTGCGAACTGGCGCTGCGCCAGCGCACAGCCGACTCCGAAATGACCATTCGTTTGGTCGATGAAGCGGAAGGTCGCGAGCTGAACCACACCTGGCGGCAAAAGGATTACGCCACTAACGTCTTGTCGTTTCCTGCCGATGTGCCCGACGAATTTCTGGATATCCCGCTATTGGGCGATCTGGTGATCTGCGTGGCGGTGGTCGAGCGCGAAGCAACCGAACAAGGCAAGGCACTCAAGGCCCATTGGGCTCACCTGGTCATTCACGGCTGCCTGCATCTGCTTGGTTACGACCATATCGATGACGAGGAAGCCGAAGAAATGGAAGCACTGGAACGAACGTTGCTTGCAGAGTTGGGCTATCCCGACCCGTATGCGGACGACGAAACAGACACATCCCCTATCGTTACAACAAAGGATTCAGAGTAATCGCTATGAGCGAAGATCGATCGAGCAACGGGCAAAAGTCATGGCTGGGTAAGCTCACCCAGGCTTTTGCCCACGAGCCGAAGAACCGCCAGGAGTTGCTGGAGCTGCTGCGCGACGCCCACCAAAACAAGTTGCTGGACAGCGAAGCGCTGGCCATCGTCGAAGGCGCCATCCAGGTGGCTGACCTGCAAGTACGGGACATCATGGTCCCGCGCTCGCAGATGATCAGCATCAAGGCGACCCAGACACCCCGCGAGTTCCTGCCTGCCGTGGTCGACTCGGCCCACTCCCGCTACCCGGTGATCGGCGAAAGCCACGATGACGTGATGGGCGTGTTGCTGGCCAAGGACTTGCTGCCGTTGATCCTCAAGGAGAACGGCGACAGCTTCAACATCAAGGACTTGCTGCGCCCGGCCACTTTCGTGCCCGAGTCCAAGCGCCTGAATGTGCTGCTGCGCGAGTTCCGTGCCAACCACAACCACATGGCTATCGTCATCGACGAATACGGCGGCGTGGCGGGCCTGGTGACCATCGAAGACGTGCTGGAACAGATCGTCGGCGACATCGAAGACGAGCATGACGTCGAAGAAGACAGCTACATCAAGCCGCTGCCCAGCGGTGACTTCCTGATCAAGGCCCTGACGCCGATCGAGAATTTCAACGAATTCTTCGACAGCCAATTCTCCGATGACGAATTCGACACGGTCGGCGGTCTGGTGATGAGCGCGTTCGGGCACCTGCCAAAACGCAATGAAATCACTGAAATCGGCCCCTATCGCTTCCGCATCCTGAACGCCGACAGCCGTCGGATTCACCTGCTGCGCCTGTCACCTATCGCCCGGTAATTCTAAGGATTGAAATGCATCGTCTGACCCGCCCCGGCTGGCCCGGTAACCTGCTGGCCGTGGTGGCCGGTGCAATCACCACCCTGGCCCTGGCGCCGTTCGATATCTGGCCGTTGGCGTTGCTGGCGGTCGGTTTCTTTTATGCCGGCTTGCGCGAACTGAACCCACGTCAGGCCCTGGGCCGTGGCTGGTGTTTCGGTTTCGGCCTGTTTGGCGCTGGCACCAGTTGGATCTACTACAGCATTCACCACTTCGGCGGCGCTTCGGTGCTGCTGGCCGGTTTCCTGATGCTGATCTTCACGGCGGCAATTGCCTGGTTCTTCGCCCTGCCGGCCTGGATCTGGACGCGCTGGCTGCGCCGTAACGAAGCGCCGCTGGCCGACGCCCTGGCGTTTGCGGCGTTGTGGGTCGGCCAGGAAGCCTTTCGCGGCTGGTTCCTGACCGGTTTCCCCTGGCTATATTCCGGCTACAGTCAGCTCGACGGCCCGTTGGCCGGGCTCGCCCCGCTGGGCGGGATGTGGCTGATTTCCTTCACTCTGGCCCTGACGGCAGCGCTGATCTATAACGCTTTGCGCCTGCTGCGCACCGGCCGCAAAGGCTTTATCGCCGCAGGTGTGTTGCTGCTGATTGGCCCTTGGGTGGCCGGCATGGCGCTCAAGGAACACGCCTGGACAACCCCGGCGGGTGCACCACTGACTGTCGCAGCGATTCAGGGCAACATCGAACAGAGCATGAAGTGGGATCCGACGCAGCTCAACGCGCAGTTGGCGCTGTACCGTGACATGAGTTTCAGCTCCAAACCGGTCGACTTGCTGATCTGGCCGGAAACGGCCATCCCGGTGCTCAAGGAGTCCGCCGAGGGCTACCTGAACATGATGGGAAGCTTCGCCGCAGAGCGTAAATCCGCGCTGATTACCGGTGTACCGATTCGCAAGGAAGTCCATCACCAGAAGCGTTTCTACAACGGCATCACCGTCGTGGGCGAAGGCGATGGCACTTACCTCAAACAGAAGCTGGTGCCGTTTGGCGAATACGTTCCGTTGCAGGACGTGCTGCGCGGATTGATCGCCTTCTTCGACCTGCCGATGTCGGACTTTGCCCGCGGTCCCGCCGATCAGGCGATGCTGCAAGCCAAGGGCTATCAGATTGCACCGTTCATCTGCTACGAAGTGGTTTACCCGGAATTCGCCGCCAGCCTTGCGGCGCGCAGCGATCTGCTGCTGACCATCAGTAATGACACCTGGTTCGGCACGTCCATCGGCCCGCTGCAACATTTACAGATGGCGCAGATGCGCGCGCTCGAGGCTGGTCGCTGGATGATCCGCGCCACCAACAACGGCGTGACCGGCCTGATCAACCCGTTCGGCCAGATCACCGTGCAGATCCCTCAGTTTGAACGTGGCATTTTGTACGGTGAAGTGGTGCCCATGCACAACCTGACGCCTTATCTGGAATGGCGTTCGTGGCCGCTGATCATTGTTTGCGTGTTGTTGTTTGGCTGGGCACTGATCGCGAGCCGGATGGCCAAGACAGTCTGATGATCGTTCCCACGCTCCGCGTGGGAATGCATCCCGTGACGCTCTGCGTCACAGCGTCAACAGCGGGACGCAGAGCGTCCCCGGCGGCATTCCCACGCGGAGCGTGGGAACGATCAATCAGCACCAACATCGCCTCGGTAAAAGATCGAATACCCGATCTGCCCCACCGCCTCATTCATCAACTGCCCGCTCTGCCAGATTGACTTGAATTCCGGCATCCAGCCACCCAGCGGCCGGGCGTTGTCCACGCCTAAAAACCCCATCGGCGCCGGGACTACTTCAAAACCTGCCTTTTCGAAACTCCAGACGGCTCGCGGCATGTGCCAGGCCTGAGTCACGATCACCACGCGCTTGATCCCTTGCGGCAACAACACCTCGGCGCTGAACTGCGCGTTCTCCCAGGTCGTGCGGCTGCGCCCTTCCTGCCAACGCACCGTCACGCCGAAATCATCTTGCAATGAGTCAGCCATCAACCTGGCCTCAGTCGGCGGCGTACCGTAATGCAAACCGCCGCTGGTCAGGACCGGCAAGCCCGACGCCTTGGCCAGCCGCGCCGTATAACGCTCGCGCTGCAGCGCCACCCCCGTCGGCTGGTCGTCGCCCCAGGCCAGATCGCCACGTTCGCGCCCCGCGCCCAGCACGACAATCGCGTCGGCACGCTGCGCCAATGTCGCCCATTCATTACGAGCCAGCGGTGCTTCACGTTCCAGCGTCTTCGCACCCCACTGCACCACCACCGGCAAGCTCATCAACCAGAAGCCGCCCACGCCTAAGGCAAAGCACAACCCGGCAAGGCGCGGTCTTGAGCGTCGCAACCACCACGCAAGCACCAACAGCAGCAAAAGAATGCCGGGCGGCAACAGGAGTTGTTTAACGAAATATCGAAAAGGCATCGAGCATCTCCAAAAGATGCCCGAAGCCTAAGTGGGTTGACGCAATGCGACAACAAATACGGAAGGACCAAGCTTCACAAATACATCAGACATTGCTTCCAGTGTCCTTACTTGAACTGCAAAGACCGGACCTTTACCGTGTCCTTGCCAGGAGCCTTGTCCTTGAGCCAGATGATCTTGGCCGAACGTGGTGCGTCGAGTTGCTTCACTGCTTCTGACAAGCATCCGTGTGTCTCACGTTCACTGCGATCGAGATACGCCTTGACCAGATCAAACTCTGCGGGGCTCAAGCCACGCAATTCCAGTTCCAACGGACGCTCATCGCGTAACCGGTCAGCGGTTTTTGCCGCGTCCAAGGCCATTCCCAAACGATCGATCAGTCTTTCGTACAGCTCCGGTTTTGTAACTTTTTGCCGTGACTCAACCATCCATCACCTCATTGAAGATAAGACTCACTCCCCATTTAGAGCTTAGCCTCCATCAACAAACCGGCTGAGTACTGCGACCAACGGCCCTCGCAGCGGTTTTTGGGCGACCCGCAGCAGCAATCAGGGTTTCCCTCGGTAGAGTGCGGTCATGTATGCTACGGCGCTTCCTGTAACTCCACTTCCAGCTCGCCTGGGCACCGAAACGCCGATTTGGCGTGATCACCGTCCAGCGTTGCATTGAAGAGGATTAGGCCACCCCTATTCAGTTCAAAAGTAGCCATGCACGAACAATATCAGCCCCGTGAAATCGAAGCCGCCGCCCAGTCGTTCTGGGACGAGCAAAAGTCCTTTGAAGTCAGTGAACAGCCAGGCAAGGAGACTTTCTACTGCCTGTCGATGTTCCCTTACCCCAGCGGCAAGCTACACATGGGGCACGTGCGCAACTACACCATCGGCGACGTGATCTCCCGCTACCAGCGCATGCAAGGCAAGAACGTCCTGCAACCCATGGGTTGGGACGCCTTCGGCATGCCGGCGGAAAACGCCGCGATGAAGAACAACGTAGCGCCCGCCAAGTGGACCTACGAAAACATCGCCTACATGAAAACCCAGCTGCGCAGCCTGGGCCTCGCGGTGGACTGGTCACGCGAAGTCACCACCTGCAAGCCTGATTACTACCGCTGGGAACAATGGCTGTTCACTCGCCTGTTCGAAAAAGGCGTGATTTACAAGAAAAGCGGCACCGTGAACTGGGACCCGGTCGACCAGACCGTCCTGGCCAACGAGCAAGTGATCGACGGTCGCGGCTGGCGTTCCGGCGCGCTGATCGAAAAGCGCGAAATCCCGATGTACTACTTCAAGATCACCGCCTACGCGGATGAGCTGCTGGAAAGCCTCGACGAACTGACTGGCTGGCCTGAACAGGTCAAGACCATGCAGCGCAACTGGATCGGCAAATCCCGCGGCATGGAAGTGCAGTTCCCGTATGACTTTGCGTCCATCGGCGAAGCCGGTGCGCTGAAAGTTTTCACCACCCGACCAGACACCTTGATGGGCGCGACCTACGTTGCCGTAGCCGCCGAGCACCATTTGGCGACCCTGGCCGCGCAGAACAACCCTGAGCTGCAAGCGTTCATCGCTGAATGCAAGGGCGGCAGCGTTGCCGAAGCCGACGTCGCCACCCAAGAGAAGAAAGGCCTGCCGACTTCGCTGTTCGTCGAACATCCGCTGACCGGCGAGAAACTCCCGGTGTGGGTCGCCAACTATGTGCTGATGCACTACGGCGATGGCGCGGTGATGGCTGTTCCGGCTCACGATGAACGCGATTTCGAGTTCGCTACCAAGTACAACCTGCCAATCAAGTCCGTGGTGCGCACCAGTTCCGGTGACACCAACCCGGCTCCGTGGCAGGACGCGTACGGCGAGCACGGCACGCTGATCAACTCCGGCGAATTCGACGGCCTCGACTTCCCAGGCGCTTTCGACGCCATCGAAGTCGCGCTGATCAAGAAGAACCTCGGCGCCTCGCGTACCCAGTTCCGCCTGCGCGACTGGGGCATCAGCCGTCAGCGCTACTGGGGCTGCCCGATCCCGATCATCCACTGCACCACCTGCGGTGATGTGCCGGTCCCGCAAGATCAATTGCCCGTGGTACTTCCGGAAGACGTCGTGCCGGATGGCGCCGGTTCGCCATTGGCGCGCATGCCCGAGTTCTACGAGTGCAGCTGCCCGAAATGCGGCGCACCGGCCAAGCGTGAAACCGACACCATGGACACCTTCGTCGAGTCCTCGTGGTACTACGCCCGTTACGCCTCGCCGCACTATGAAGGCGGCCTGGTGGAAAAATCGGCGGCCGACCATTGGTTGCCGGTTGATCAGTACATTGGCGGTATCGAACACGCCATTCTTCACCTGCTCTACGCACGTTTCTTCCACAAGCTGATGCGCGACGAAGGCCTGGTGAGCTCCAACGAACCGTTCAAGAACCTGCTGACCCAGGGCATGGTGATCGCCGAGACTTACTATCGCCGCGAAGCCAACGGTGCTTACACCTGGTTCAACCCGGCGGATGTCGAACTCGAACGCGACAGCAAGGCCAAGGTCATCAGCGCCAAGCTGATCGCGGACGGCCTGCCGGTGGAAATCGGTGGCACCGAGAAGATGGCCAAGTCGAAGAACAACGGCGTTGACCCACAGTCGATGATCGACCAGTTCGGCGCAGACACCTGCCGCCTGTTCATGATGTTCGCCTCGCCACCCGACATGAGCGCGGAATGGTCCGACTCCGGCGTAGAAGGTTCGCATCGCTTCCTCAAGCGTGTCTGGCGCCTGGCTCAGGCCCACGTCACTCAGGGCTTGCCGGGCAAACTGGACCTCGCCAGCCTGAACGACGGGCAGAAAGCCATTCGCCGCTCGATCCACCAGGCGATCAAGCAGGCCAGCCACGACGTCGGCCAGAACCACAAATTCAACACCGCCATCGCTCAGGTGATGACGCTGATGAACGTGCTGGAAAAAGCCCCTCAAGGCACCGAACAGGATCGCGCGCTGATTCACGAAGGTCTGGAAGCCGTAACGCTGCTGCTGGCTCCGATCACGCCGCACATCAGCCACGAGCTGTGGAATCAACTGGGTCACGCTGACCCGGTGATCGACGCCGCCTGGCCGGTGCTGGACGAAAGCGCATTGGTACAGGACAGCCTGCAACTGGTCATCCAGGTCAACGGCAAGCTGCGCGGCCACATCGAAATGCCCGCCAGCGCCAGCCGCGAAGAAGTCGAAGCCGCCGCACGGGCCAACGAGAACGTGCTGCGCTTTGTCGACGGTCTGACCATTCGTAAAGTGATCGTAGTGCCCGGGAAACTGGTCAATATCGTCGCAAGCTAATTGGATCAGGCGCCAGGTCATGCCTGGCGCCGAGTAAAACCTTTCGGGCCGCATGATCGGCCCACATGGTTTCAAGGGGAGCAACAAGATGATCAAACGCAATTTGCTGGTGATGGGCCTTGCGGTCCTGTTGAGCGCCTGCGGTTTCCAGCTGCGCGGCACCGGCACCAATGAACTGGCGATCAAGGAACTCGACCTGAGTGCCCGTAACGCTTACGGCGAAATCGTGACGCAACTGCGTCAAGTGCTGGAAAGCAGCGGCGTCAAGGTCTACAGCGGTGCACCTTACAAACTGGTGCTGACCGATGAGCAGGAAAGCCAGCGCATCCTCAGCTACGCAGGTGCCGGTCGTACTGGCGAGTACCAGGTAAGCACAGTGCTGAGCTACGACATCCGTGGCGAGAGCAACCTGCCGCTGCTGAGCGACAAGCTCGAAGTGCAAAAAATCTTTATCCACGACGGCAGCAACCTGGTGGGTTCCGACCAGGAAGCCAACGACGCCCGCAAGGAAACCCGTCGTGAACTGGTCCAACGGATGATGCTGCGTCTGCAACAGCTCACGCCTGCTCAGCTGGACCAGATGCAACAGACCGCCAACGCCAAAGCCAAGGCTGAGGCCGATGCACTGGAAGCGGCGCAGAAGGTTGAAGCGCAAACGCCACGCCAGTCGCCAATCGAACTGCCGCAGCAGTAAGACTTACGGGGCGCTCAGGCGCCCCGTTAGCCCTCGCCTATGAAACTCGCCCCCGCCCAACTCGCCAAACACCTGCAAGGTGCCCTCGCGCCGGTCTACATCATCAGTGGCGATGACCCACTGCTGTGTCAGGAAGCCGCCGACGCCATTCGTGCCGCCGCCCGCCAACAGGGATTCGACGAACGCCAGGTCTTCGCCGCCGACGCCAGTTTCGACTGGGGAACGTTGCTGCAAGCCGGCGCGAGCATGTCGCTGTTCGCCGAAAAGCGCCTGCTGGAACTGCGTCTGCCGTCCGGCAAACCCGGTGACAAAGGCGCTGCCGCGTTTATCGAGTACTGCTCACGGCCCGCCGAAGACACGGTGTTGCTGATCAGCCTGCCGAAACTCGATGGCAGCGCGCAGAAAACCAAGTGGGGCAAGGCGCTGATCGAAGGTCAACAGACCCAGTTCGTGCAAATCTGGCCGATAGAGACCAACCAGTTGCCGAGCTGGATCCGTCAACGGTTGTCCCAGGCAGGGCTTTCCGCCAGCCAGGACGCCGTCGAACTGATCGCCGCACGGGTCGAGGGCAACCTGCTGGCGGCGGCCCAGGAAATCGAAAAGCTCAAGCTGATGGCCGAAGGTGGCCAGATCACCGTCGAAACCGTGCAAGCGGCGGTGGCCGACAGTGCGCGCTTCGATGTCTTTGGCCTGACCGACGCGATTCTCAACGGCGAAGCCGCTCATGCCCTGCGCATGCTTGAAGGGCTGCGCGGCGAAGGCGTTGAGCCACCAGTGATCCTCTGGGCGCTGGCCCGGGAACTGCGTCTGTTGGCCAACCTGTCGCTGCAGTACAGCCAGGGCGTGCCACTGGACAAAGCCTTCAGCTCCGCCCGACCGCCGGTCTGGGACAAACGCAAGCCACTGATGAGCAAAGCCTTGCAACGCTACTCGGCGCAACGCTGGGCGCAGCTATTGCTGGAAGCTCAGCGCATCGATGCGCAAATCAAAGGCCAGGCTGCAGGCTCGCCATGGATGAGCCTTAGTCGATTGTCGTTGTTGATGGCCGGCCAACGCCTGACCTTGCCTGCCGAGTAAACACGCCCTCTGTAGCAGCTGGCGAAGCCTGCGTTCGGCTGCGCAGCAGTCGTCAATACTGAGTTCCGGATCATCCTGGCACACCGCGCTGTCCGATTTTACGACTGCTGCGCAGCCGAACGCAGGCTTCGCCAGCTGCTACAGAGGTTTCCTACGCTACTCACATCCATTTGCCCTATAGACAGAATCTCAACTTCGGCAGATTATTTCCCCCGCAAAACCCACTCAATCGAGAGATCCGATCATGAGCAAAAAGCCATCTAAACGTGGCCCCAACAAGGCCAAATCCATCATCGCCAAGCCACTGTTCCGCAGCCGTCAGGAACGAGCCGGCAAGGGCAAAGGCAGCTACCGCCGCGAAGCCTTCCAGTCTAATAGCTGGGAGGCTTCTTACTTTCTGGCGGCCTGAAAGGCAAGCGCTCGCTCAACATGTTAAGGTCTGCACCTGATTCGTACTCCCTGGACCCGTGCATGCCCTTTTGTATTTCCCGTCGTTGGCCTGTGCGCCAACTGATAGCTGCCTCCAGCCTCATTTTGCTAGTCGCCTGCGCGGAAAAACCCACCGCAGCCGACGCCAAGCCGCTTCAGACCCTCCCTGTCGCGACAGCCCCTGCGGTCATTCCGCCCGTGGTGCCGACCGGTGAAAACCTCGATATCCAGCCCACCCAGACCTTCGCCGAATGGCAGGCGGGTTTCCGCAAGGACGCTCTGGCCGCCGGTATCCGCGCCGATCTGTTCGACCGCGCCTTCGCCAATGTCAGCCTCGACTCCAGCGTGATCCGTGCCGACCGCAGCCAGCCGGAATTTTCCCGTCCGGTTTGGGAATACCTCGACGGCGCCCTTTCGCCGCTGCGGGTACACAAAGGCCAGGCGCTGGTCAGCCAGTACGCCGACATCCTGCAAAGCATCGAACAGCGCTACGGCGTCGATCGCCAGGCACTGGTCTCGGTATGGGGCATGGAAAGTAACTTCGGGCAGTTCCAGGGCAACAAGTCGGTGATCAATTCCCTGGCGACCCTGGCCTATGAAGGTCGGCGTCCCGGGTTTGCCCACGCGCAACTGATCGCCGCCCTGCAGATCCTGCAACAGGGCGATATCGCGCCCGAGAAAATGCTCGGCTCCTGGGCTGGCGCCATGGGCCAGACCCAGTTCATCCCGACCACCTACAACACCCACGCCGTAGACTTCGATGGCGATGGTCGCCGCGACATCTGGGGCAGCCCGGCCGACGCGCTGGCCTCGACGGCACACTACCTGCAAAGCTCAGGCTGGCAGAAAGGCCAGCCGTGGGGCTTTGAAGTGCAGTTGCCAGGCAGTTTCAACTACATCCTGGCCGATGGCACGATTCGCAAGAGCGTCGCCGAATGGCAGCAACTGGGCGTCACCCTGCCCAACGGCGGCCAGGTTCCGGCAGGTTCCGAACACCTGTCAGCCGCCCTGCTGCTGCCGGCCGGTTACCGCGGCCCGGCGTTCCTGGTCCTCGATAACTTCCGCGCGATCCTCAAGTACAACAACTCGTCGTCCTACGCCTTGGCCGTTAGCTTGTTGTCCGAGCGTTTCAACGGCGCCGGCCTGATCGACGGCACGTGGCCCAAAGATGATTTGCCGCTGAGCCGTACCGAGCGGATCGAACTGCAAAGCCTGTTGAGTGCCCAGAACTACGACGCGGGCAACGCCGACGGGATTATCGGCGCCAATACCCGCAAGGCGATCCGCAGCGCCCAGCAGTCGTTTGGCTGGCCGGCGGATGGGTATCCGACGCACAAGTTGCTCGAAGGCCTGCGTAACCGCTAAAAGCATCGCGGGCAAGCCATGCGCCTACGTTGGGTCGTCATAAACCCTGTAAGAGCATGGCTTGCCCGCGATGACTGACTAACAGGCGACAACACTCTAGCGCCTGACAACCACATCCTGCTCCAACACCAACACCTTTTCCCCCGCATCCAATCTGACCAGCGCGCCCATCGGCAACGTCAGGTTCGGATCACAATGCCCGCTACGCCACCCTGCCAACACCGGTATCCGCAAAGGTGCAAAGGTCTGCTTGAGCAAGCGCTCCAGAGAAACCGTATCGACCCCCGCCACATCCCCCACCAAAACCCCACGCAGCTTGTGCAGCGTGCCGGCCAGTCGCAAATGAGTCAGCAGCCGGTCGATGCGATACAGCGGCTCGTTAATGTCCTCGATGAACAGGATGACGCCCTCGGCATCGATCTCGTACGGCGTACCCATGGTTGCGGCGATCATCGACAGATTGCCCCCCAGCAAACGTCCATGGGCAATGCCGGGCTCGATGGTGGTCAACGGCCAGGCCACCGGGTGTGAAAGCACACTGCCCGCCTTCACCTGCCCGCGCAGCATGTTGAAAAACGAGAATTCGGTGGGTTGTTGTTTGTCACCCAGCAGGTCCGCGTTGAGCATCGGGCCATGGAAGGTCACAAACCCGGCATGACGACTGATAGCCAAGTGCAGCGCAGTGACGTCGCTGTAGCCGATGAACGGCTTGGCATTGTTGCGCAGCAGCTCAAAGTCGATGCGATCGAGCAAACGCGGCGTACCGTAACCGCCACGCAGACAGATAATGGCATCGACCTCGCTGTCGGCGAACGCGTCATGCAAGTCGTTGAGCCGCACATCATCGCTGCCGGCCAGATAACCCTCTTGCTCATAAACGCCGGGAAACACGCGCAGCGAATAACCGCGAGTGCGCATCCAGGCAATGGCTTTATCAGTGTTCAGTGCCGCAGGGCCGGCAGGCGCGATCACGCCGATCAGCCCTGCAGACGGCAAGGCCGGGACGGGGGCATGTGGACAAAGGGTATGGTTCGGTAAAACGGTCATCCATGAATCTCCCTGCGTGAATGCGTCAAGCACACAGTAGTCAGGAACGGGGACAAACAGAAGAGGGTCCGTCGCACCGAAAGTTGCAGGAAAAGTCTGTCATTGCGGTGGGCAGGCAAAAAAACGCCCGCGAGGCTGAAGGCCTGCGGGCGTTTTTCATGTCTGGCAACCGATCAGGACGACATCAGCTCGGCTTTAACCAGCTTCGCCTGCTCGTCGGCGTGGTACGAAGAACGTACCAACGGGCCGGAAGCGACGTTCTTGAAGCCCATCTTGTAACCTTCCTCGGCGAACCAGGCGAACACGTCCGGGTGCACGAAACGCTGGACCGGCAAGTGGCTGCGGGACGGTTGCAGGTACTGGCCCAGGGTCAGCATGTCGATGTCGTGCTCGCGCATGCGCTTCATGACTTCGATCACTTCTTCGTCGGTTTCGCCAAGACCCAGCATCAGGCCGGACTTGGTCGGAATGTGCGGCATCATCTGCTTGAAGCGTTGCAGCAGGGTCAGCGACCACTGGTAATCCGAACCCGGACGCGCGGCCTTGTACAGGCGCGGCACGGTTTCCAGGTTGTGGTTGAACACATCTGGCGGCTCGGCAGCAGTGATTTCCAACGCAACGTCCATGCGGCCACGGTAGTCCGGGACCAAGGTCTCGAGCTGCACGTTCGGCGACAGCTTGCGGATCTCGCGGATGCAGTCGGCAAAGTGCTGGGCACCGCCGTCACGCAGGTCGTCGCGGTCTACCGAGGTGATCACCACGTATTTGAGTTTCAGGTCGGCGATGGCGATGGCCAGGCTTTCCGGCTCGTTGACGTCCAGTGGCTTCGGACGACCGTGGCCGACGTCGCAGAACGGGCAGCGACGGGTGCAGATGTCACCCATGATCATGAAGGTCGCAGTACCGCCGGAGAAGCATTCGCCCAGGTTCGGGCAGGACGCCTCTTCGCACACGCTGTGCAGCTTGTGTTTGCGCAGCAGGGCCTTGATGCGGTCGACTTCCGGGGAAACCGGGATACGCACGCGAATCCAGTCAGGTTTCTTTGGCAGTTCGGTGGTCGGAATGATCTTCACCGGGATACGTGCAACCTTCTCGGCGCCGCGCAGCTTCACGCCGGCTTCAACCTTGGCACGCGGGGCCGGACGCTCGGTGACATCCAGCGTCGGGATCATGGTTTGCACTGCATCAGTAGTCATATCAGTCGATTCCGCCCGTTAGGGTCGTCTGCTCAGCATAGTCGAGGTGTTTGACGAGCTGCGCGCGCAGCCGGGCACTTACCTCGGCAAATTCAATCGATCCTGCGTGATCGCTCAGCTGGGTCATCGCCAGCCCGGCGTAGCCGCAGGGATTAATCCGTCGAAACGGTTCCAGGTTCATATCCACGTTCAAGGCCAGGCCATGAAAGGAGCAACCGTGGCGGATCCGCAGACCCAGAGAAGCGATTTTCGCCCCATTGACGTAGACACCCGGGGCATCCGGCTTGGCCACGGCGGTGACGCCGTAGCTGGCCAGCAACTCGATCAGGCATTGTTCCATGCGACTGACCAAGTCACGCACGCCGAAACCCAGCTTGCGTACATCGAGCAACAGGTAGGCCACCAATTGGCCGGGACCGTGATAAGTCACCTGGCCACCGCGATCGACCTTCACGACCGGAATATCTCCCGGCAGCAACAAATGCTCGGCCTTGCCGGCCTGCCCCTGGGTGAACACCGGTGGGTGCTCGACCAGCCAGATCTCGTCCGCGGCATCGCTGCCACGTTCGTTGGTGAAGCGTTGCATGGCATGCCAGACCGGCTCGTAAGCCATCTGGCCAAGCTCACGAAAGCCCAGCGTGCCCGACATCACAGCACCATGTGCACGAAACCGGTAGCCCGCAACTCGCTGTTAATGTCGTACAGCTGTTCCTGGCCGGTGGCGATGATGTGCAGCTGGATGGTCGTGTACTTGCCGTTGGTGCTCTGCCGTTCGGCAAAGGTGTCGTGATCAACGGTCGCGTGTTTCTCAAGGATCGCGATGATCTTGTCCTTGAAACCCACGCCGGTGTCGCCGATTACCTTGATCGGGTAATCCGCGCAGGGGAATTCGATTTTTGGCGCCTTTACTTCGGTGTCTGTCATGGCGTAACGGCCTCGTAAGCCGTGGCAACGGACATGGCCCCGTTCCGGATTGGAACAGGGCCATGCAGGTCCACACTAATTCAGTTGAACAAGCCGTAGAAGAATAGACGGATGCTATCCCACATGCGGCGGAAGATACCACCCTCGTCGACTGCGTCCAGAGCGATCAGGTCAGCGCTATGCACCACTTTGTCGTCCAGCTTCACTTCGACTTTACCGATTACGTCGCCCTTGGCGATGGGTGCAATCAGTTGCGGGTTCATGGTCATGCTCGCGGCGAGCTTTTTCAGCTGGCCTTTTGGCAGGGTCATGGTCAGGTCTTGAGCCAGGCCGGCCTTGACTTGATTGGTGGTGCCTTTCCAGACAGGAGCCTGAGCCAGCTCAGCGCCTTTCTGATAGAAGGTCTGGGTTTCGAAGAAGCGGAAACCGTAGGTCAGCAGCTTCTGGGTTTCGGAAGCGCGAGCCACTTCACTGTTGGTGCCGAACACCACAGCGATCAGGCGCATGCCATCACGTACTGCCGAAGACACCATGCAGTAGCCGGCTTCGTCGGTGTGACCGGTTTTCAAGCCATCGACCGTCTTGTCGCGCCACAGCAGCAGGTTACGGTTAGGTTGCTTGATACCGTTCCAGAAGAACTCTTTCTGCGAGTAGATCGCGTAGTGAGCCGGGTCTTCGTGGATGATTGCGCGAGCCAGCACGGCCATGTCGTGAGCCGACGAGTAGTGCTCAGGGTTCGGCAGACCGGTCGGGTTCATGAAGTGGCTGTTGGTCATGCCCAGGTCGGCCACGGTTTTGTTCATCATGTCGGCGAAGGCGTCTTCGCTGCCGGCGATGTGCTCGGCGAGCGCAACGCTGGCGTCGTTACCCGACTGAATGATGATGCCGTGCAGCAGGTCGCTGACCGTGACTTGCGAGCCGACCTTGATGAACATCCGCGAACCGCCGGTACGCCAGGCGTTTTCGCTGACGGTCACCGGGTCGTTTTCGCCAATCTGACCACGACGGATTTCCAGGGTCGCGATGTACGCGGTCATCAGCTTGGTCAGGCTGGCCGGAGGCAGACGCTGGTCACCGTTGTTCTCCACCAGCACGTTGCCGCTGCTGGCATCCATGAGTACATAGGCTTTGGCGGCCAGTTGCGGTGGCGACGGCATCATCTCGACCGCGAAAGCGGCAGGCGAGAGAAGCAGCGGGACTAGCAGGCACAGGCGTTTGGCAAAGGTGGTGATGTTCATCCGTCTCTCGAAATCGCTAATGGAAACTGCCCTAAGGGGCAAAACTAATCAGACAGCTCTCTAAAAAGCTGTCGCGTGTTCAGTTGTTCACTCTGAACCCTTGCCGGGCTTTTGTTCTTCAACGAGCCAACAACCAGGTCCACCCCCCAAACCGCAAGCGAACCGTCAATCAAGTACTACGTATTATTCGGCAGTGACCAGGCTCGGCGAACCGAGATTGGCCAGGCGCACACTGTTCTGCACTTGCTGGATTTCACCCGGCGAGCCGATCGGCCCCAGGCGCACCCGATGCAGGGTCTGTTGATTGCGCACGATCGAACTGATGAACACCGGAGCGCTCACCATCCCGCTGAGCTTCGATCTCAGGAGTTCTGCAGCGTCCGGGTTGGCGAACGCGCCCACCTGCAGATACTGGCCAGAGGCTGGTACAGAAGCGTTTTTTTTTGCATCGATCGGCGAAGGCACAACGGCCGCAGCGTGCTGCTGCGGCGGGGGTGTCCATTGTTCGACGGTGCCGGCCGAAGCCGTGATCACCGGGGCATTATTCTGCGCAATTTTCGGCTCGTTGAGCATCAAAGGCGCCGGGCGCCCTTTGGCGGCCCACCATTGCTGCGGGTCGATGCCTTCGACCTTGACCCGCGCGGTGCCGGTTTCGGCATAACCGAGTTTCTTGGCCGCTGCGTAGGACAAATCGATGATTCGGTCCGAGTAGAACGGCCCGCGGTCGTTGACCCGCAGGACTACGCTCTTGTTGTTGTCCAGGTTGGTCACCCGAACGTAACTCGGCAGTGGCAAGGTCTTGTGCGCAGCACTCATGCCGTACAGGTCGTAGACCTCGCCATTGGCGGTGTTCTGACCGTGGAATTTGGTGCCATACCAGGACGCCGTGCCTGAGGCCACGTAGGTCTTGGATTCTTGCATCGGGAAGTAAGTCTTGCCCAGCACGGTGTACGGGTTGGCTTTATAGGGCCCGCTGTGCAGGGTTGGCGTGGCATCCGGGATACGCGATACGTCGACATCCCACCAGGGTGCGCCATCCTTGTGCGCCCGGTTGATATCCAGGCCAGGTGCCGAACGAACGGCGGTCGCAGATTTCTGAGCAGGCGCGCGGCTGGTCGAGCAACTGGCGACCAGCATCGCCAACGCGGCGAATGCCATCAGCTTCAGGGGTTTATTCATAGGCAATGCCCGCATTACTTGACGCCCCGTGCTTGGACCAGCTGTTCAGACAGTTGATGTACGGCCATGGCGTACATCACGCTGCGGTTATAACGCGTGATTGCGTAAAAATTCGTCAGGCCCATCCAGTATTCAGGGCCATTGTCACCTTCCAGGCGGAACGCCGTAACCGGCATATCATCGCGCAGCGCATCATGACTTGCCCACCCCAGCGCCCGCAACTCCCCAACCGTTTTAGTCGGCTCGATGCCCGTGGTCAAACCTTCGTCCACCTGATCGCCACGCACATCGGCGCGGCCGACCACCGGTTCGTCGGCAACCCAGCCGTGACGCTTGAAATAACTGGCGACGCTGCCGATGGCATCGTCCGGATTGGTCCAGATATTTATGTGGCCGTCACCGTCGAAGTCCACCGCGTAGGCGCGAAAGCTGCTCGGCATGAACTGTGGCAAACCCATGGCGCCCGCGTAAGAGCCTTTGAGCGTCAGCGGATCGACCTGCTCTTCCCGGGCGAGCAATAGGAACTCACGCAATTCCTTGCGGAAAAATTCGGCACGGGGAGGATAGTCGAAACCCAGGGTCGACAAGGCGTCGATTACCCGGAAATTGCCGGTATTGCGGCCAAAAAAGGTCTCGACGCCGATGATGGAGACGATGACCTGCGCCGGCACGCCGTATTCCTGCTCGGCACGGGCCAGTACCGCTTCGTGCTGACGCCAGAAGTCGACACCACGGGCAATGCGCGCGTCGGTGATGAACATCGGACGGTATTCGTTCCACTGCTTGACCCGCTCGGCGGGTTTCGAGATCGCGTCCAGGATCGACTGCTTGCGCTCGGCTTCGCGGAACACGCCCATCAGCTGCTCACCGGCAAAACCGTAGTCGCGGGTCATTTCACCGACGAATTCGGCCACCTGCGGTGAGCCTTCGTAATCGCCGGCCAGCGCGCCCTGCGCTGTGCCAAGGATGCTTACCAGGCCGACCCACGGCGCATATCGAGTCGCCCAGCCACGCATTACTTGCATTGAAATCTTCACCTTATTCAAACCTGAGCGATCCACTTGCGATGGGTATGGATCGACATCAAAACCCCAAACGCTGACAGCAGCGTCACCAGCGAAGTTCCTCCGTAGCTAATGAACGGCAACGGCACCCCCACAACCGGCAACAGGCCACTGACCATACCGATGTTGACGAAAACGTAAACAAAAAACGTCATGGTCAGGCTGCCCGCGAGCAATTTACCGAACAATGTCTGGGCCTGGGCGGTAATCACCAGTCCGCGACCGATCAACAGGAGGTAAATCAGCAGCAGTGCGCAGATGCCCACCAGGCCGAATTCTTCGCCCATGACCGCAATGATGAAGTCGGTGTGGCTTTCCGGCAGGAAATCCAGGTGCGACTGGGTGCCAAGCAGCCAGCCCTTGCCGAACACACCGCCGGAACCGATGGCCGCTTTCGACTGAATGATGTTCCAGCCGGTGCCCAGCGGATCGCTTTCGGGATCGAGGAAGGTCAGGACTCGCTGCTTCTGGTAATCGTGCATGACGAAGTACCACATGGCGACAGCCACCGGCACAGCAGCAGCGAGCACGCTGAGGATCCAGCGCCAGCGCAGGCCGCCCATGAACAGAACGAACGCGCCACCGGCGAGGATCAGCAGCGAAGTGCCGAGGTCCGGCTGACGCACGATCAGGATAAACGGCAAGCCAATCAGAAACAGACTGACGCCCACATGCTTGAGCTGCGGCGGCAAGGTGCGCTTGGACAGGTACCAGGCGATGGTCGCCGGCATCAGGATCTTCATGAATTCCGAAGGCTGGAAGCGGATCACCCCGGGAATGTTGATCCAGCGTGTGGCGCCCATGGCGTTGTGGCCCATGACGTCCACCACCACCAGCAACAACACACCGATCACATACCCCACTGGCACCCAGCGGGCCATGAAGCGCGGCTCGAATTGGGCGATGACGATCATCGATACCAGACCGATGCCGAACGAAGTGGCTTGCTTGGCCAGCAGATCCCAGCTCTTGCCGCTGGCCGAATACAGCACGAACAGGCTGCCGGCGGCGAGGGTCAGCAACAGGATCAGCAACGGGCCGTCAATGTGCATGCGTTGCAACAGCGTCGCGCGGCGACGCATCACATCCTCGCTGGAGAGGATGCGGTCGAAATTACTCTTCACGGGCCGTAGCCTCCGCACTGATAGGGCTGGCGTACTCGGCCTTCAACCGACCGTCCTGATCCAGAAGCCAGGCGTCCATGATCTGGCGCACCACGGGCGCGGCGACGCCGGAACCGGACTCGCCGTTCTCGACCATCACCGACACCACGATTTGCGGGTTGTCGGCCGGTGCGAAGCCGACGAACAAGGCGTGGTCGCGATGGCGCTCCTGAACCTTGGAGCGGTCGTACTTCTCGCCCTGCTTGATCGCAACGACCTGAGCCGTACCACTTTTGCCCGCGATGCGGTACTGCGCACCGATCGCCGCTTTGCGTGCCGTGCCCCGGGCACCGTGCATTACCTGCTGCATGCCGTGGTTGACCTTCGTCCAGTCGGACGGGTCACGCAGGATGATGTCCGGCATCGGGTTTTCGTCCACTGGCTTCGCACCTTCGAGGGTCTTGGCCAAATGCGGGCGATTCCACACCCCCTTGTTGGCCACCAGCGCCGTGGCCTGGGCCAACTGCAACGGAGTGGACTGCATATAGCCCTGACCGATCCCGAGAATCAGCGTTTCGCCTGGGTACCAGGCCTGACGCCGGGTCGCGCGCTTCCATTCACGAGTAGGCATCAGCCCCGGCGACTCTTCGAACATGTCCAGCGAAACCTTCTGGCCGATGCCGAACTTGCCCATATAGGCCGATAACCGATCGATTCCCAGTTTGTGGGCCAGGTCGTAGAAGTAGGTGTCGTTGGAGCGCATGATCGCCGTGTCCAGATCGACGTAGCCGTCACCGGTACGGTTCCAGTTACGGTATTTGTGATCGTAGTTGGGCAACTGGTAATAGCCGGGGTCATACACCCGACTCGACGCAGTCACGACGCCAGCATCCAGGCCGGCAATCGCCACCGCCGGTTTGATGGTCGAACCCGGCGGGTACAGGCCGCGCAGCACGCGGTTGAACAGTGGCCGGTCGATGGAATCGCGCAACTCGGCATAAGCCTTGAAGCTGATGCCGGTAACGAACAGGTTGGGATCGAAACTTGGCGCGCTGACCATCGCCAGCACTTCGCCGGTTTTCGGGTCCAGCGCTACCACCGCACCACGACGACCGCCGAGCGCAGCTTCGGCCGCTTCCTGCAATTTGATGTCCAGGCTCAGGACGATGTCCTTGCCGGGAATCGGATCGGTACGCTTGAGCACGCGCAATACGCGGCCTCGAGCATTGGTCTCGACTTCTTCGTAACCCACCTGGCCGTGCAGTTCGGGCTCGTAGAAGCGCTCGATGCCGGTTTTGCCGATGTGGTGGGTGCCGCTGTAATTGACCGGATCGAGCGACTTCAGCTCTTTTTCGTTGATCCGCCCCATGTAACCCACCGAGTGCGCAAAGTGCGGGCCCTGCGGGTAGTGACGCACCAGCTGCGCGACCACTTCCACCCCCGGCAGACGGAACTGATTGACCGCGATGCGGGCGATCTGCTCTTCGCTCAGCTCGAACAGGATCGGCACCGGTTCGAATGGCCGACGCCCCTGGCGCATGCGTTTCTCGAAGATCACCCGGTCTTCAGGCGTCAGTTCCAGCACTTCGACAATGACGTCGAGCACTTGCTGCCAGTCGCCGGAGCGCTCACGGGTCATGCTCAAACTGAAGCTGGGCCGGTTATCGGCCACCACCACGCCATTGCGATCAAAGATCAACCCGCGAGTCGGTGGAATCGGCTGCACATGGACACGGTTGTTTTCCGACAGGGTCGAGTGGTACTCGTACTGAATCACCTGGAGGAAATACAGCCGCGCGATCAGCACACAGATCAGCGCCACCACCGCAATGGCCCCGAACACGACGCGGCCACGCACCAGACGGGCGTCTTTTTCGTGGTCCTTGATGCGGATCGGCTGGGGCATGAGGGCAGAACTACTTGTGGTAAGGGTGGCCGGACAGGACTGTCCAGGCACGATACAGCTGTTCGCCGATCAGGATTCGCACCAGCGGGTGCGGCAACGTCAACGGCGAGAGCGACCAGCGCTGATCGGCCCGGGCACAGACTTCCGGCGCCAGCCCTTCGGGGCCGCCGACCATGAAGTTCACCGTGCGCGAGTCCAGCCGCCAGCGATCGAGCTCGACCGCCAGCTGCTCGGTGCTCCAGGGCTTGCCGTGGACTTCGAGGGTGACAACGCGCTCGTTCGGCCCGACCTTCGCCAGCATGGCTTCGCCTTCCTGACGGATGAAGCGCGCCACGTCGGCGTTCTTGCCACGGGTGTTGAGCGGTATTTCCACCAGTTCCAGCGCCAGCTCGGACGGAAGACGCTTGGCATATTCATGCCAGCCTTCTTCCACCCATTTGGGCATGCGTGAACCGACGGCGATCAGTCGCAGTCGCACAGCGGTCCCTTATTGCTGGTCTTTGTTGAGCTTGACGAAGTGCTCATGGGTGTTTTCCGGGCTGTGGTGAGCCGCGTTCAGGGCACGGCTCTGCTCTGCACCGGACCACAGACGCTCCAGGTCGTAAAACTGACGAGCCGAAGCGGTCATCATGTGCACGATGACATCATCCATATCCAGCAGGACCCAGTCACTGTCGCCCTTGCCTTCTTCACCCAGCGGCTTGACGCCCTGGGCCTTGACCGCTTCGCGGACCTTGTCCAGCATCGCGCCGATCTGGCGGTTGGACGTACCGGTGGCGATGATCATGAAGTCAGTGATGCTCTGCTTTTCACGAACGTCGATCACCTGAATGTCCTGGCCCTTGACGTCTTCCAGGGCAGCTACGGCAACCTTGACCAGCTCTTCGCCGCGCAGCTCGGGGCCGGTTGGAACTTCTACTGGCAGTGGGGCGCTCTTGAACGTGCCTTTGCGCTTTACTTTAGTTACGTCTTTGTCAGTCATATAAAACTCGTTTTGCTCGTATGTTCGGGCGCTTCGGTACACGCGTTCACGTGTTTTGAAGCGCTCCCTTTTTCAGTTCGACGCACGGTAGAGACCGTGCGCATCGATGTAGGCCAGGACCGCGTCGGGCACCAGGAAACGTACCGACTTACCGCTGGCCAGCAGTTGACGGATCTGGGTGGCGGATACCGCGAGCGGTGTCTGCCAGACGAATGCAATCTGTCCGCTCGGCCCTTTGAGGGCCAGCGGGTCGCTCACCGAGCGTGCCGCCAACAGATTGCGCAAGGCATCCGGCGGTTCGCTGTCGGCATCCGGGCGTTGCAGCACCAGGATGTGGCAATGCTGGAGCAACTCTTCCCAGCGGTGCCAAGTGGGCAGGCCGCAAAATGCGTCCCAGCCCAAAAGTAGAAAAACCTGGTCTTCGGCGGCCAGTTCGGCGCGCATCAGCTCCAGGGTGTCGATAGTGTAGGACGGTTTGTCCCGCTGCAATTCGCGGGCGTCCACCACCAGCGGTGCCACACCGGCCACCGCGCACTCGACCATCGCCAGACGGTCTTTCGCCGATACCTGCGGCGTACCGCGATGAGGCGGTCTGGCACTGGGCGTCAGACGCAGCTCATCGAGCGCCAGCGATTCGGCGACTTCCAGCGCACCGCGCAAATGGCCGATGTGCACCGGATCGAAGGTCCCGCCCAACATGCCAATGCGTCGAGGCGCAGGCTCGCTGGCGGTTACCGGGGCTGACAGGTCGAGGTCGCCCAAGTCAGTCCGACGCCTGGCCGCGCAACTGGCCATCACCGACCACGATGTACTTCTCGCAGGTCAGACCTTCGAGGCCCACCGGGCCGCGGGCGTGCAGCTTATCAGTAGAAATGCCAATCTCGGCACCCAATCCGTATTCGAAGCCATCGGCAAAGCACGTCGGCGTATTGATCATCACCGAAGACGAATCGACTTCGGCCACGAAACGCCGGGTGTCGGCCAGGTTTTCGCTGACGATCGAATCGGTGTGATGGGAGCCGTACTTGTTAATGTGCTCGATGGCCTGGTCCAGCCCGTCGACCACGCGGATCGAAAGAATCGGCGCCAGGTATTCGGTGTTCCAGTCCTCTTCGCTGGCGACAACCGCCTCGATGATCGCCCGGGTGCGTTCGCAGCCACGCAGCTCGACCCCTTTTTCGCGGAACTGTGCAGCCATCGATGGCAGGAAATCCTTGGCGACCGATTGGTCCACCAGCAGGGTTTCCATGGCACCGCAGATACCGTAGCGGTAAGTCTTGGCGTTGAACGCGATGCGCTGGGCTTTCGGCAGGTCGGCGTGAGCACTGACGTAAACGTGACAGATGCCGTCCAGATGCTTGATAACCGGCACGCGGGCGTCACGGCTGACGCGCTCGATCAGGCCACGGCCGCCACGGGGCACGATAACGTCGACGTATTCAGGCATGGTGATCAGCGCGCCAACGGCGGCGCGGTCAGTGGTTTCGACCACTTGCACCACGGCGGCAGGCAAATCGGCTTCGGCCAGACCGCGCTGGATGCAGGCGGCAATGGCACGATTGGAATGAATCGCCTCGGAGCCGCCACGCAGGATAGTTGCGTTGCCGGACTTCAGGCACAGGCTGGCGGCATCGATGGTCACATTCGGCCGGGATTCGTAGATGATCCCGATCACGCCCAACGGCACGCGCATCTTGCCGACCTGAATGCCCGACGGCCGAAAACTCATGTCGCGGATCGCGCCGACCGGGTCCGGCAGAGCCGCTACCTGACGCAAACCGACGATCATGCCGTCGATGCGTTCCGGGGTCAGTGCCAGACGTTCAAGTAATGCAGGCTCAAGACCATTGGCGCGACCAGCGGCCAGATCCAGTTCATTGGCAGCCGTCAACTCGGCGCGTGCGGCGTCCAACGCATTGGCAGCAGCCTGCAAGGCGCGGTTTTTCTGCGCGGTGCTGGCACGGCCGATGACGCGAGAAGCTTCGCGGGCAGCGCGACCCAATCGGGTCATGTAATCAAGAACGGACTCAGTCATGGTCTGGAGTGGTCTTTGCTAAGGTCTTGGTAAAGAGTAAAGCGGCAGATTATAGCTGTCGCGTCCCGGGACTAACAGCGGTGACGGGCGGATGGTCGAAATGGAGGGCAATTTGCCGACGTTAAGCCGTGATTAAGCTGCAAATTGTTATCATCGCGACTCAATCAGCCCTGATAAACGCCGTTCATCATGACTAACCTGACTGTTCGCACCTCTGCGACGAGCCTGCCCAAGGGGCTCGCGGATGCATTTTTCGACAGAGACGCCCAAACGCTGGCCCGGGATTTACTCGGCAAGGTCATTCGACACCGGGTTGGCGACTTGTGGCTCAGCGCCCGGATTATCGAGACCGAGGCCTATTACTTCGAAGAAAAAGGCAGCCACGCCTCCCTCGGCTACACAGAAAAACGTAAGGCTTTGTTTCTGGATGGCGGCCACATCTATATGTACTACGCCCGTGGCGGCGATTCCCTGAACTTCAGCGCCCAGGGACCGGGCAATGCCGTGCTGATCAAATCCGCCTATCCGTGGGTCGATGATTTGAGCGGGCCGGCAAGCCTGGCGCAGATGCTGTTGAACAATCCCGACACCCAAGGTCGCCCCCGCCCCACGCAAAAGCTCTGCGCTGGACAGACGTTGCTTTGCAAGGCATTGGGCTTGAAGGTACCGGTCTGGGACGCCAAGCGCTTCGATCATGAGGTGCTGCTGGTGGAAGATGTCGGCCCGGCGCCCGTTCACATCATACAAACCACACGCCTGGGCATTCCTCACGGTCGCGATGAGCATCTGATGTACCGTTTCGTCGATGCGGCTTACGCGCCGTATTGCACGCGCAACCCCTTGCGACGGGGGCAGATAGAAGGTCGCGATTATTTTTTGCTGACCTGAATTATTGAAAATCCATTGTGGGAGTGAGCCTGCTCGCGATAGCAGACTGATTGTCGAAGTAGATGTCGTCTGACACTCCGCTATCGCGAGCAGGCTCGCTCCCACATGTGTTTTGAAGATTGCGTTCGTCCCTCGGGACCGATTGATTATTCAATGGAGTTGTTTTTATGGGCCCATGGCTCGATAGCGTGACCGGTTGGTTGACGGTCAACCCACAATGGCTGGCCGCGGCGGTGTTCATCGTGGCCTTTGTAGAATGCCTGGCGATTGCCGGGCTGATCGTGCCCGGTACGGTGCTGCTGTTCGCCGTGGCGGTACTGGCCGGCAGTGGCGCGCTGTCATTGAGCGAAACGTTATTGCTGGGGTTCGTCGCTGGCGTTCTCGGCGATACCGTCTCTTACTTCATCGGGCGACATTTCCATCAGAACATCCGACGCCTGCCAGGGTTGCGTCATCATCCGGAATGGATCGCCGGGGCCGAGGCATATTTCCAGCGTTACGGCATCGCCAGCCTGTTGGTCGGGCGCTTCATCGGACCGCTGCGGCCGATGCTGCCTATGGTCGCGGGGATGTTCGACATGCCCTTCCCGCGCTTCGCTGTCGTCAGCCTGCTGGCAGCCGCTGGCTGGACCGTTGCCTATCTGCTGCCCGGCTGGGCCACTGGCGCGGCGATTCGCCTGCCGCTGCCGGAAGGTTTCTGGCCACAGGTCGGGCTGGTGGTCGGCAGCATCGCGGCGCTGGTAGGCCTGAGCGTCAACAGCAGCGTGCGCGCTCATCGCCTGGTTACCGTATACATCGCCGGCCTCAGCCTGGTGATACTCGGTGGGTTGTTCATTGGCTTTGCGCATCTGAACGCCTTCGATCAGGGCTTGATGACGCTGATACAGGAGCACCGCAGCCCGCTGCTGGATGAAGTCGCGGTGATGCTCACCCAGCTCGGCGAGTTCAAAAACATGTTCGCGATCAGCGCGGCGCTGACGATCCTGCTGCTGGTTACCCGACAATGGCGACACATGCTCTTCGCCGGCAGCACGCTGCTGATCACCGCGCTGGCGAACACCGGAACCAAAAACCTGTTCGCCCGGATGCGCCCGGAAGTACTGGCCGATCCGCTGAGCAGCTACAGCATGCCCAGTGGTCATTCGTCCGGTTCGTTTGCGCTATTCCTGACCTTGGCGGTACTGGCCGGCCGAGGCCAGCCAACGCGCATGCGCCTGACCTGGCTGCTGCTCGGCTGCTTGCCGGCTGTGTCCATCGCCATGTCGCGGGTTTATCTTGGCGCGCACTGGCCAACCGATGTCCTGGCCGGAGCGGTACTGGCGGCTTGTGTTTGTGCGGCCAGCCTGGCCGTGACCCAGCGTCAGACAGTCCTGAATCCGATGCCGACCAAAGTCTGGTGGTTGGTCTTGCCGGTGTTGATGGCATTGTTCGGCTTCTTCGCGCTGTGGAATTTGCCTCACGCTCTGTTGCGTTACTCGTACTGATAGCGAAGGGCTCGCAGCTTCTCCTTTCGAAGAGAAGCTGTGAACTGCCTGGACTGACCGCTATTACCGATCAGAAGATCGCAGTAGTTGATAAAACAGCGCCCCCTATTTATTGCGTTACTTAATTCAACCTCAACTTGCAACATTGCTTCTTAAAAAAATCGTCTGCGAGGGCATATAAAATAACGAAAGCTATAAATATGTACCGCACCTGCTACATCCATCTCAACAATACTTTTCAACGCCAACATGAGGCCCAAGAACCGAATTACATCTATATGAAAGAAGAGATACTCGAACCATGTCCACGCCATCCATATCCACCGGGCAAAATCCAACACTGCCGATAAACATCCGTATTACCGAAACGCCCCCTTCTCTCTCGGCACGGATGCCCTCCTCCACACCCCAAGATGAACAACGTCGGAACAGACTCTTGCTCCAGGATCAATTGAACGGTCCGGTTCGCATTGGCGAATTAACCATCAGTCGCCAGGACTTGTATGACATGGGGGCCAGGCTCAATGGCCAGGTGATCAACGCAAATCATCCGATTCAGCTTGAGCCCGACCAGACATTCATAAACGCTCTGCAATTTGATCCGGCCAAGGTCGAGGGCAGGCTGCAATCCCCTCAACATAGCGACAGCTGCGCGGGGTTGTTGTTTGAACTCGGCGTTCTGCGCTCGGCCAGCGCCCAGTCTTTGCTTTCAGCATCATCCTCCGACTTGTCAGCGTCCATGCAAAGCCTTGGCAAACTGCTGGACTCCGCCCAGCAATTGTCATTGAGCACCCCTTCGCTGCCTGAAAACCTGCCGAGCTGGGCCGACAAGGTCAAAAGCCGCAGCATGACCAGCATGGGCGTCGGGCTGCAGGGCTACGGCATCTACAGCGGCATCATGGGCACCGCAGAAGCACTGAAGAAAAGCGACCTGGTTGAAGCCGGCATCAACGTAGGCGGGATCACTGCCGAGGTGGGTTCTTTGTTCCTCGAGCGAGGTCTGGAAAACATCGGCAGAAACATGATGCTCAGTGGCGGCAAGGTGTTTACAGGGTTCAGCAAAACCAGTGCCGGCAAGTACCTGGCACGCGGCGCCGGCCTGCTTGCCAGTGTCCTGACTCTTCCCTTCGATATCTACACCGCCATCAAAGCGTTCAACGACGCCGCCAGCGCCACCGGCAAACAAGCTCAGGATCACTACTTCAATGCAGCGCTTAGCCTGACCAGCGCCGGGCTGAGTATTGTTCTGGGTATAGCGGCACTTGCCGGTTTCAGTGCCGCCGGCCCGATCGGGATTGCGGCGGGTGCCGTGCTCATCCTGGGTGCAAGAATTTACGGTGCCGCTCGCCAGGTCGATGACATCGACGATTACATTACATTGAGCACCCACGAACGCTTGCGCTCGGGTTGGTTTGCGTTCACCGGGCAAACCATGGATCGAGACATCCTCGACCGCTACCTCGTCGCCAAAACCGACAGCAGCTACAGCGAGCTACTGAAAAAGACGGCCCGAAGCTGGCTGGACAACGAATTGAAAGACACTGTCGAAGCGGTAGTGTTAGGCAGCTATCAAGTCGAATTGCAGACCGTCAAGCACTGGAAATACCAGTGGGACGATGCCGGCGGCGAAAGTCCATACATCGAGGAAAAGGAAGCCGTCATCAAGGAAACCGACGACACGTTCGATGCCAGCCAAGGCATCAGCCACATTCCGGGCGCAATCATCGGTAGCGCGGGCGAGCACAAGGCCATCCTCTGGCAACTGGGAGGCGGGCACGACACCGTTGTGGGGGTCAGGGACAAACCCAACCAGTTCAGCTACGGCACGGGAAAAAAGACCCTCACCGGTGGCGACAAGGATGATATTTTCAGCTTTCGGATCGCCGCCGACACTCTCCAGCCTGGCGATCTGTCAGGCAGTCGGCTGCGAGGTGGCGCCGGCAATGACACGCTGCAACTGGAAGGCAAGGTCTCGCGCGACAAGCCGCATCAGGGCGTGCACATTGACCTGCAAACAGGGCAACTGAACCTGCGCGCCAGCCCCGACACCCCGCCCCTGCGCTTTGAGTCTGTTGAGACTGTCGAAACGCTGGCGGACGCCGCGAATAGCATCACCGGCAGTTCGCAGGCGGACCGAATCGTCCTGCGCGGAAACGCGGACATTGCCGACACCGGCGCAGGTGCCGACACGATTGTGATCAAAGGGCCAAACAGCCAGGCCAACGGCGGTCCCGGCGAAGATCACTACATCATCGCCGACAAAACCGACGCCACCACACTGATCGAAGATGGCCAGGACCCCAGCCTCATCGACCTCGACTGGACGCTCGAACGCATTCAAGGCTGGCGGGTCGAAGGGACTTCGCTGGTGCTGTCCGCTCTTCACGGGATAGATGGAAAACTGCCGCGGATCACCGTCACGGTCAAAGGGATTTATCGCCAGGAAGCCGACAAACGCCTGCTGCGCAACGACAAACTGATAGTGCGCACCAAGGATCTCTACTCACTCAAACCTGACTTGCCGCAACAGCTCGATGGCCGCGACAACGTCGGCGTCAACGCAATCATCCTGGCGCGGGGCAAACCTGCAACCCCGCCGCAACTGTTGAACGGAGGAGACCATGTCGCCTCCAGCGCATCGCACTCAAGCTACTTCGTCTATCGACATTTGGCCTCGACCGTACTGGCTGTCCGGCACGTGAGCGAAACGACGCTCAGCACGCTATTCCTGGATTACGACAGTCATGAAATAGAAGCCGTAGAGGCGCAGTACACGGTCAGGTCAACACGCAACATCAACTCCGAGTACCTGCGCTACCAGGACGTCAACTTGACCTTGCGCTTCATGGATCAAAAGCGCCTGACGCTCAAAGACATGGCCCGCGATCGCGCGGGGGTCGGTAGCAATGTCATAGGCAACGTGATCGCGTCAGGGCTGATGCCCACACACAACTTTGTGCTCATCATGCGCGACGGAATTTCCTACCGGGTAGAACTGCCGCACCATTCCTATCTTGAAGACCAACGCCAACCGGGTCACAAGACTTTACTGACACCCCGCTCGCTGGTTGAGCGTACCGGCCACTACCTGATGCAGCAACCTGCGGCCCATCCGCCCACCGTGCTGAAACCGCAGGACCTGCGGGTGGACATCCAAGCCGCGCCCCAGACCGGCATTCTCGTGCTGGAGGGGCAGGCCGCGACCTACGACATCCATCCGGCGGCCGACACCATCCTCAGGCTGTCGACTTCGGTCGCGATAGCCGCTGCTATCGGTACTTCAACCTGGAATATTCATACACAGCACCTGAGTGAGACGATCGGCCGCGAGCACATCCGCCTGAGCGGCGCACAGCTATGGGTCGGCCACATCCTTATTCTGCTGCCCAACGACGAGACCGGTGACGCGCTGATGGAAACGGTGCGTGTTTTCACCTCATCCGGCCACCGATACGACATCGAACAGGAATTTGCCGTGGTGCTTCTGGCAGAAATCAATGCCCAGGCCTATTCCAGCATCGACGCGATCCAGGCAGGGATCAGTCTGCATCGCCAAGGCAACGAACCGATGACCGACCTGGTGCTCATCCGCCATCTGCAATTGCGTGACGATGACAGCAAAGCCATTTACTACGACAGCGTCGCCGAGGACTGGACGCTCGAAGGTGACTGGTCGCGCAAGCTGCACCTGGAGGACATGCACATCGCGCGCGCCCCCGTGAACGAAACCCCAATGGATCAATGATCGAATTGCGCCACACCTGATTTCATTCAAACACCGCTTCAACACTGGAAAGGATTCCAACATGGCACCCAAACCACCGATATCTTCGATACCCAAAATCAACCTGCCTGAGCTGCCGACGACGACCCCGCCGCGATTGCAAGCGGATGCGTCGCTGCCGGGCACCCGCGTGAATACAGGGCTGGAGTCGATGCAACCTGCTGCGGGATGGCCTGATGGCACGTCCCATGCGCCTGGGCTGACACCCGGTCTGTTGCCCGACGCCCAGCAGCCGATACAAACACAGGCAGTCGCTACGTCCACGGTGCCGACACGTGCTCTCGGCAATGATCCATTGAATGGGTTTCGAGTGTCGGTCTACTCGGCAAACATGTTGCCCGCCCCAAACGACGCCGGCTTGCGAATCCATGCCCAACGCATGTACGTCGACATCCCGGGCAACGGTACAGTCCAAGTCAGCTATGACGCAGGCACGAACACATACCGGGCACAACGTCGCTTCGAAGTGACTCCCAGCGGACCGGTATTGCACCTGAACAACGATGGAAAAAGCTGGAGCCTCAATCCCCCTGCCCCGCCGCCAGTAAACATGTCAACGACTGCTATCGCCCCACGCATCTACCTTGATAGCACACACTATGTCTGGAACCCGGACGCAACAAACCTTCAGGGATACGTCGTTCTGCATCGAAAAAGAGGCCTGGACGCACACGTAGGACCCGAAACCCATATGGCCTTTCAGGATGACAACGGTTCGTTCGTCAAAGTCGAACCGGGCTCGACCCCGATCGACCAGCCGGCGGCCAAGCTAGCGGCGTGGACCGATCGTGACCTGTGGGATATGTACGATCTTTCCGGCAGTGATATCACCCGTTTCCGCGACGAAGTCACGGTCACCGGGATGAAGCCGCAATGGGCCTCCATTCGACAGGAGCGGCTTCAGAAATCGTATCTTCTCGATGAACTTCGCCGCTGGTTGGCGCCACATATGAGCCGGGATGAATTTAACCGGCGAATGGAGCCTCTGAACTATTCGGTCGAGCAATGGGCGGCGCAACTCGACAAGGTCAGTCTCGATTCGGTCGCCAGGCGCCAACGTGAAGTACACAAACGCAAGCTGGACAACCCGCAAGCGCAAACCGGAGCCGAGGCACAACGCCCACGCCTGGCGGACGAACAATCCTCCAGAGCGGATAGTCCCGCAGTGCCCGACTACATTACGAAGTCCGTTGAGTACGGAGCACTGAGAGACCAACTGATCGAACAACTTCGATCCCTGACAAGCACGGGACCAGCCGCGAAATCGCGGGAGGAGATCACCCGCCAGATTCAACCCTACAACCTGTCGACACGACAGCTCTCGCGACTGGTCAGTGACGTGCAGGCCCAAGGACGCATTCCCCAGTGGGCTGAGGACCTCAGACATTCTTCCATGGACGAAACCAACCCTCATCGGTTCGATGAAGTCTACGAAGAACTGTTGCCCGAGATACTGCACCTCAGAAACCAGTCAACCGGCAACATCTCCTTCTCCGACAACTTCACCCGTCCATATCTCAATGCCCTGCTCACAAAGGCCGGTTACCAGCGCAACAAATACAACTGCTTATACAGAACTGATATTCCGGCCATGTTCAGGGGGGACGACCGCAACCCCTTCGAGTTTTTCGAGGATCACATGCGCCCACGCCAGAAACACGGTGTCGGATCAACCACACAAAAAGCCGTGAGCGCAACGTTCAGTCTATCGGAGGCATATGTACATGCTCGCAGCGCTCCAGAGGTGGAAGCGTTGCTGTATGACACTCAGCATCACAAATACCCAGGGGAATTAATCGACTACAGCGGAACCCGCAGATACGAAGAAAGAGGCAAAAGTTCATCAAGCAGTGACGAGAGTTCATCCAGCAGTGACGAGGACGACAGCTCATCCAGCAGCGACGAGGACAGCTCAGGTAACCCGCTCTTGCGTTTCCATGACAAACACTACATCGCAAAAAGGCAAAATCAGCGCATCGGGTTTACCTATTTGCTCGACACCCGCAATATTGAAGTTGTGCCTGGCGAAGAAAACCTGGCTTTCAATGCCTATGCGCGAACCGAAAAAAAGCCCGGTGAAAAGATCTGGTTTCCCGACGATTCATATGAAGGCCACATTTCAATGTCTGCGCGCGGCTTGAGTGCTGACAGGATCTGGCTGATCAACTCGAGCGGGACGCGTGCAGCGAAGATCAATGACATCTGCGCCCTGTACCTGAGTCAGCCCGAGTCCGCCAGGCACAGCCCCCGTGCGGGCAGACCCATTGAAGAAAGAACCTGGAGCGGTGACGACAACGAGTGGGAATATGACAACTTGATCGATCAGGCCGCAAACTTGGGCAAACCTGTCATCAAACTGCCTGACGGAGAAATATACTCAAACGACATTGTGTTTCCATAAGGCCAGCTCTGCTCATCGTTGAATAATACCGGCCCTGGACTTCCGGGAGCCGGTCATCTTTCAGGCCACTATTGGAAAGGATTCCAACATGCCAAAACCACCAGTATCTTCAATACCGAAAATAAACATACCTGAACCACCCGCATTGAATCTGCCGCCGCTGCATGGGCCAGGACACTCTGCAATCGGTCACCCAAATCTGCAGGCAGGCATGTCATCGGACACTACGCCGCCAGCCCCCTTGTTACCCATCACGGGCCCCTCCCTGACTCAACCTTCCCTGCTGCCATTGCCCGCCTTGAATGTCCAGGACACTGCCACTGCCGGAGCACCAACCGCCGCTTCCGGCTCCTACCCACTGCATCGGTTCCGTCTGCCCGCATCGTCCTCAAACCTCTTGCCCGCACCCGGCGCTGACGGGTTTAGAGTCCAGGCGCAACGCCGGTACGTCGACATTCAGTCCGGTGGAACGGTGCTTGTCGAGTTCGACTCCGCTGTCGGAATGTATCGGGCAAAACGGCGTAACGAACTGACGGCCTCTGGACCGGCGTTGCGGCTCAACCCAGACAGCAGGACCTGGCGCCTGGCTGCCGAGTCGCTGCCCGGCGAGTCCTCAATAAAACCAACGCATGTGCCACAACCGGCGCCTGCACAACAACTACCCGCACAAAGCTACGTCGACATTGCCCACTACACCTGGGAGCCACAGGCAACCAATCTTCATGGGTATGTGGTGATGCATAGAAAACAGGACGCGGACCCGCTCGTCGGTCCGGCGACCCAATATGCTTTTGTCGATATGAACGGACACTTTGTCAGAGTCGATCCGCCAGACACCCCGATCAATCAGCCTGCGCAGCAAATTCCCGCCTGGACGGACTACGACATCTGGGACTTTTACGGATTGCAGGGAGCACAGATCAGCCGATTTCGCGCCGAGGTCGCCAGTACCGGCAACAAGCCGCAATGGGCGCAACCGCGTACAAACCGACGCCGCAAACCCCATCTGATCAACGAATTGCGACGCTGGATGGCACCTGACAAGCAGCAAGACGAATTTGCCGAGTTAATGGAGCCACACTCGTACGGGCAATTGAAGGCGATGTTCGACAATGTGCAGCTCAACCAGCGCCATCCTCAACCAACTCCCCAAAAGCGGCCCCTGATCGACGAGCAACCAGGGCCTTCTAAAAAACGCCCCTTGATCGAGGATCTATCGGGGCCCGGTTTGCCGGCGACACCACCGCGCCTGCCGGATACGCAGCCGACCACAGAGACGGGAAACACCCCTGATTACGTCGAGATGGCGCGTGTAACCGCAGAAGAAAGAGGCAAGCTTCTTGAACAGCTTCAAGTCCGGATGAACTTGCGAGGCCCGCACAAAACCCTGGATGAGGTGGCGGCGACGATGAAGCCTTACAACCTGTCGAACCGGCAACTCACACAGATGCTCGCCGAGATACAGGCCAACGGCACCGCCCCGCAGTGGGCCGAGAACCATAAACAAACGTCCATCGACGAGACAAACATCAACCGGTTCAACGACGCCTACGAGGAGTTGCTGCCTGAAATCTTCAGCCTGCGAAACCGCGGGCGGGGCTTTACGGATTTCAATGCCAATTACACCCGCACCTATCTCGATGGCTTACTGGCGTACGCCGGGTACAAGCGCAATAAATACAACTGTTTGTACCGTACCGATATACCCGCGATGTTCAGGGGCGATGACCGCACGCCTTTCGAATTTTCCCGGGACGGCCATATGCTCCCGCGCCAGGATCTCGGTGAAGGTTCAACGACACAAAAGGCTGTCAGCGCGACCTTCAGTCTGAACAACGCGAAACAGTACATCCGCCAATTCGGCAAGCAATCCGGGATAAAAGAACTTCTGTACGACACTCAGTACCACAAGTACCCCGGCGACTTGAGCCGAACCGAGTCGAGCGATACAGAATCCGTTGACAGTGCGGCAGACTCCGATACCGACAGCGGCTCGGACAGCGAACCGGGACGGATCACGGAGAAGGACTATTACCCGAAAAGACTCAACCAGAACATTGCCTTTTGTTACCTGCTCGACACCCGCAACATCGAGATCGTCCCGGCCCGTGAAAACTATCATTTCAACAGGGATGCGCTCGACGAATCGAAAAGAACCGGCGGTAAAACCTGGTTTCCCGATGATGATCTGGAAGGGCATATTTCAATATCCAGCCGTGGCTTCAGCGCAGACCGGATCTGGCTGGTCAACTCGACCTTTACCCGCGCAGCACGGGTCAGTGACATCTACTTGCAATCCTATGTTCACGCCGACCACTCAACCAGAGGCGAGGCTGACAGTATCGAAGAGCGGACATGGGCCGGCGCAAACAACCTGAGTGACTACGACATGTTGATCGATCAGGTGGCGGCGGCCAACAAACCGGTGCTTAACTTTCCCGCCGGTAAAGAAGTGTTCTCCAACGACATGGTCTTTACGCCTGACTTGATAACGCCGACAACCGCCTGATCCGGTCGGCAAGCTCTAGGCAAACAATTCACCTTGCAACTCATCCAGCAGCGCCTGAATCGCATCCAGTCGCTGCTGCGGATCATCGAGTTGCAGCAGGTCGATCTTGTCCACTTCGGCAAATGGCAACAGGTACGCCAACTGATTGGCCAGCGACTGCTGCCCGGTTGCTTCGGTGCCCATGTTCAACGCTTCGACCATCGGGTGTTCGGCCAAGGCTTTGAGCAGCGCAACCAGGTCGGCGTCCTCGTCTTGCAGCGGTTGTTCAGGTTCGTCCTCCAGCCACTCGACCTCGGCGACGGTCAGCTGATCGCGCTGAATTTCGGTACTCAACACGTGGAAGCGCCGTCCGCCCTGCACCCGAATGCCCAGCAAGCCATTGTCCTGCTGTTTGAAATCAGTGATCAGCGCCTCGCACCCGACCAGCGCGTAGCCCGCCGGCGCGATGCCGACCTCTTCGCCGTCGAGGATGCACACCACGCCAAAGCCGCCGCCCTGCTTCATGCAGCGACTGATCATGTCCAGGTAGCGCGCCTCGAAGATTTGCAAATCGAGGATGCAACCTGGGAACAACACTGTATTCAGCGGAAAAAGCGGCAAGCTCATAGACATTTCCTTACACCACCATCGACACCGCCAACGGCAGCAAAACTGCCGTGGCCACGCCCATCAGACTCATCGCCAGCGCCGCAAAGGCGCCGCATTCTTCATTTTCCTGCATCGCCACCGCCGTGCCGACCGCGTGGGCGGTCATGCCCAGCGCCATGCCGCGTGCCTCGGGGCTGTGCACGCCCAGCCGGGTCAAAAGACTCGGCCCGAAGATCGCCCCGATCACCCCGGTAATCAACACGAACACCGCCGCCAGCGCCGCAACGCCACCGATCTGCTCTGCCACCAGCATGGCAATCGGCGAAGTCACCGACTTCGGCGCCATGGTCATCAGGATCATGTGTTCGGCACCAAACGACCAGCCCAGCAATACGCCCATGCCGGTGGCGACAACACCACCTATCACCAGCGTAGTAAATATCGGCCAGAACAACTGCCGAATGCGTCGCAGATTGAGGTACAGCGGGACCGCCAGCGCCACGGTCGCCGGCCCGAGCAGGATGCTGAGGATTTCGGTGCTCTTGCGGTACTCGGCATAGCTCAGGCCGCAACCCACCACTACGCCGATCACCAGCAGCATCGAGACCAGCACCGGTTGCAGAAAGATCCAGCGGGTTTTCTCGTACGCCGCAAGCACAAGCTGATAAGCGCCCAGCGTAATGCCGATGCCGAACAACGGATGATGAATCACCGACGCCCAGGCGCCGTGCCAGTCGAAGATCATTGGCTGTCCTCACGATGAGCGTGACGCTTGACCATGCGTTGCATCAGCACGCCAGCGAAAGCCATGGACAACAACAGAGACAACACCAGCGCACCGACGATGGCCCAGAAATCTGCGGCAATGTCCTTGGCGTAAACCATCACACCCACGGCCGGTGGCACCAACAACAACGGCAGGTAACGCAGCAGACTGCTGGCTGCGAGGTTCAGCGGCTCGCCGACCTGGCCACGGCTGATCAGGAACACCAACAGCAACAGCAGGCCGACAATCGGCCCCGGCAGTATGGGTAGAAACAAGTGGTTGATGGCTGTGCCCAGCAATTGGAACAGCACCAGCCAGGTCAGGCCACGTAACAACATCCGTCATCTCCCGCCAATCTCATCCCGCACGAACGCGCCGAGCATTATAAGCACGTCAACGCTATAGACCGGCATTCGCCAAAATCATGGTCAGTTGACCGGAGCCATTTGCCATGTTGATCTAAAGTGGTAACTCGGGAGGTCAAATCCCCCCACCTCAAAAACTATAAAACCGATGAACCCAAGGAGAGTCTCAATGCCCTATGTTCCAGTTGCAGAGCTCAAAGATTATGTCGGCAAGGAACTTGGACGTTCCGAATGGCTCACCATCGATCAGGAGCGCATCAACCTGTTCGCCGAAGCCACAGGGGACTTTCAGTTCATCCACGTCGACCCGGTCAAAGCCGCGCAAACGCCATTTGGCAGCACCATTGCCCACGGTTTCCTGTCGCTGTCGCTGATCCCCAAACTGATGGAAGACATCCTGATACTGCCTGAAGGGGCGAAGATGGTAGTCAACTACGGTCTCGATACCGTGCGTTTCATTCAGCCAGTGAAGGTCAATTCCAGGGTACGACTCAAGGTCGACATGAACGAAGTCATCGAGAAAAAACCCGGCCAATGGCTGCTCAAGGCCACCGCCACGCTTGAGATCGAAGGCTCGGACAAACCGGCCTACATCGCCGAGCCACTGTCCCTCTGTTTCGTGTAAACCATCCCGGATGCGAAGCAGCTCAGGCTGTTTCGCGCCCTCTTCTGTTTCCTGGCTATATAAGGTCAAACAGCTGCGGCATACTCGGTCGCCTAATTGCCCGGATCCCGCTATGCGCCCACTTGCACTCCTCGCCCTGACCTTATTGCTCACCGCTTGCGGCGACGGCGAATCGCTGTTGCCCCCCGACGCCCGGTTGCCGGACGGCGGACGCTATCGCGGTGAACTGGTCAACGGATTGCTGCAAGGCCAGGGCCGTATCGATTACCCGAACGGCAGCTGGTACGCCGGCGATTTCGACAAAGGCCTTTGGCATGGCCAGGGCGAATGGCACGGCAGTAACGGCGAAGTCTATCGCGGTGGATTCAATCTGGGGCTGTTCGACGGCAAGGGCACACTGACCACCAGCGGCAGCAGCTTCACCGGCAGTTTCAAAGCCGGTCGACGGGACGGCGAAGGCACCCTCAAAGAAAACGGCATGACCTACCGCGGCGAATTCAAGGCCGATCAATATTCAGGGCTCGGTCGTCTCGAACTCGAAGACGGCAGCTCGTACCAGGGCCAGTTCGCCCACGGCAAACCCAACGGCGAAGGCCAACGGGGCGACGCCAGCGGCAATCAGTTCACCGGGCATTTCGTCGACGGTCAGCTCGAAGGCAACGGGACGTTCAACAGCGCCGATGGCGATATATATGTCGGTGGCTTCAAGAACAATCAACTGCACGGCAAGGGTCGCTACGAGAACGCCGACGGTGATGTCTGGCTCGGTCAATTCAAGGAAGGATCGCTAAACGGCAAGGGCGAGTTGATCGGCGCCGACGGCAGCCATTACATCGGCCAGTTCGTTGACTGGCGCTTCTCCGGCCAAGGTCGATTGAACCTGTCCGACGGCAGCTTCTACATCGGTCAATTCGACAATGACAGTTACTCGGGGCGCGGCACCCTGGTGCTGACTGACGGCACAGTGCAAAACGGTACGTGGGTCAACGGCCAGCGGGTTCGCGATGCCGATGGCAAGCTGCTGCCGGACAGCCTGGAACTCGGGTTGCTGGCTCAGGGCCGCTTGCTCGACGATGCACTGTCCAGCGTGCCGGCTTCGACGCCGACAGTCGAGTTGTACACCCTGACACTCGGCGGTGACGGCAAGCAAAGCGTGTTCCTGCGCGAATCCGATTACGTCAGCAACATGCTCAAAAGTCGCTTTAGTGCCTTTGGCCAGATCCGCCTGGTGAACCATCGCGACCACCTCGTCGACCGGCCGATGGCCACGCGTGAAAACCTGCGTCGCGCTGCCGCCGCCCTGGCCGAACGTAGCGGCCCGGAAGACCTGATCTTCATCTACCTGACCAGCCACGGCACCAGCGAACACGAATTTGTGCTCGACCAGCCGCGCATGGAACTGTCCGATCTGCCGGCCGACGAACTCGCCGCAGTTCTCTCGCCGCTGAAAAACCGCGACAAGATCATCGTGATTTCGTCCTGCTACTCGGGCGGCTTCATTCCGGCGCTCAAGGATGAACGCACCCTGATCATGACCGCCTCGCGCGCTGACCGCGTGTCCTTCGGCTGCTCGGAAGAAGCCAACTTCACCTACTTCGGCGACGCGCTGTTCGCCAAGGCACTGAACCAGACCGACGACCTGGAGCACGCCTTCAAACTGGCCAGGGCCACCATCGCAGAGCGCGAACTGGCGGACAGCTTCGAAGCCTCTGAACCGCAGATCTGGGCGCCGAAAACCGTTCTTTCCCACTGGCAGCTGTTGCGCAAGCAACAGGCACGAAAAGCGCTTCAAAGTGTCTCCATCAGCAGCAAGGATGCAAAGAGCAACTAAGCTGAAATGTATCAAGGGGGAAACACTATGTACTTGACGCCTCAGCACGTATTGCTTGCCGGAGCTACCGGGTTGACCGGTGAGCATTTACTTGATCGCCTGCTCAACGAGCCCACGATCACACGCGTATTGGCGCCCTCACGCCGGCCATTGGCCGAGCATCCCCACCTGGAAAACCCGGTTGGCGACCCGGCGGAGTTTCTGCCGCAATTGAGTGGTCGCGTCGACATCGCCTACTGCTGCCTGGGCACCACCCTCAAGAAGGCCGGCTCGGAAGAAGCGTTTCGCGCAGTGGACCTGGACATGGTGGTGGCATTCGCCAAACGTGCACGGGAGATGGGCGCACGGCACCTGATCGTGGTCAGTGCCCTGGGCGCCGATCGCAGGTCCCCGATTTTCTACAACAAGGTCAAAGGCGAGATGGAATATGCATTGCGCGCACAGGACTGGCCGCAACTGACCATTTGCCGACCTTCGCTGCTGCTGGGCGAGCGTATGGAACCGCGCATGGCAGAGCAATTCGTCGGGCCTTTGTCGCGCTTGATCCCTGGCAAATACCGCGGCATCGAAGCCTGCCAACTGGCCCGCGCCATGTGGCGACTGGCGCTGGAAGAGCAGGAAGGGGTGCGGATTGTCGAGTCGGATGAGTTGCGCAAACTCGGCAAGTAAAGCCCTACTAAGATCGTTCCCACGCTCTGCGTGGGAATGCCTCAATGGACGCTCTGCGTCCGCTTTGGGACGCAGAGCGTCCCGGGCTGCATTCCCACGCAGAGCGTGGGAACGATCAGTCAGCGATCAGTCAGCGATCAGTCAGAGACCACCCGTAGCCTGAAAACTTACGCCAATCACCGTGAGCACCGACAGCGGCAACAGCAGCGTGTCGAGCAACGCACTGGCCGGCAGGTCAATGCCGGGGTAGCTCGGGGCTTCGGCGCCGAAGCGGTCCATGGCACAGCAACCGCCATTCAAGGCATACAAATCCAGACGCGTCCCCGAATACACCACGGGCGCCCCTGGCTTGGCGGCATCGAGCGTTCGCGCCGTGGCGCAGCCAGCCAATTGCAGCGCCAGCACAATCGCCAGCAGCTTATTCATCGCTGGTCAGATGGTGTTCGCCCCAACGCGGCAGCATGTCCTGGGGAATGTTCAACAGATTGAGAATTCGCGCCACGACAAAATCGATCAAATCGTCGATGGTCTGCGGCTGATGATAAAAACCGGGCGACGCCGGCAAAATCGTCACGCCCATGTTCGACAACTTGAGCATGTTCTCCAGATGAATGCTCGAATACGGCGCCTCACGCGGCACCAGAATCAGCTGGCGACGTTCCTTCAAGGTGACGTCGGCGGCACGCTCGATCAGGTTGTTGCAGGCTCCCGTCGCGATGGCCGACAAGGTGCCGGTGGAACACGGCACCACCACCATCGCTGCCGGCGCGCCGGAGCCCGAGGCCACGGGCGACATCCAGTCTTCCTTGCCATACACCCGAATCTGCCCGGCGGCAGCGCCGGTGTATTCGGTAAGGAAGGCCTGCATCATCTGGGTTTTCGGCGGCAAACTCACGTCAGTCTCGGTGGCCATCACCAGTTGCGCCGCCCTGGAGATCATGAAGTGCACTTCGCGGTCTTCACGAATCAGGCAGTCCAGCAGGCGCAAGCCATATTGGGCGCCGGAAGCCCCAGTCATCGCCAGCGTGATGCGTTCCGGGCCGTTGTTCATTGCAGCGCCTCGGCCAGTTTGCCGTGCAGGCCGCCGAAGCCGCCGTTGCTCATGATCACCACGTGAGTGCCGGGCTGGGCCTGGCTCTTCACGCGCTCGATGATGCCTTCCAGCGAATCGCTGACGATCGACGGCACCGTGCACAACGCCGCAGTAGCCCCCAGATCCCAACCGAGGTTGGCCGGCGCATACCAGATCACTTGATCGGCATCGACCACGCTTTCCGGCAAGCCGTCGCGGTGAGCGCCGAGCTTCATGGAGTTGGAGCGCGGCTCGATGATCGCGATCAGCGGTGCATCGCCGATGCGCTTGCGCAGCCCGTCGAGGGTCGTCGCAATCGCCGTCGGATGGTGGGCGAAGTCGTCGTAGATGGTGATGCCGCGAACCTCCGCGACTTTCTCCATCCGGCGCTTGACGCTTTTGAATGCGCTCAGCGCAGCGATGCCCATGGATGGCACAACACCGACGTGGCGCGCCGCAGCCAACGTGGCCAGGGCGTTGGCGACGTTGTGCTGGCCAGTCATGTCCCACTCGACCACACCTTGGGCAACACCTTCGAACATCACTTCAAACTTCGAACCGTCTTCGCTGAGCAGTTTGACCTGCCACTGACCACCGGCGCCGGTGGTTTGCACCGGGGTCCAGCAGCCCATTTCGATAACGCGCAGCAATGCCGGCTCGGTGGTCGGATGAATCACCAGGCCTTCGCTCGGGATGGTTCGCACCAAATGATGGAATTGCCGCTCGATAGCCGGCAGATCGGGGAAGATGTCGGCATGATCGTATTCAAGATTGTTCAGGATCGCCGTGCGCGGGCGGTAGTGAACGAACTTGGAACGCTTGTCGAAGAACGCGCTGTCGTACTCATCGGCTTCGATCACGAAGAATGGCGTATCACCCAGACGAGCGGACACCGAGAAGTTTTGCGGCACACCGCCGATCAGGAAACCCGGGCTCATGCCCGCATGTTCCAATACCCAGGCGAGCATGCTGCTGGTGGTGGTTTTGCCGTGGGTACCGGCGACGGCCAGCACCCAGCGACCTTGCAGTACGTGATCCGCCAGCCATTGCGGGCCGGAGACGTACGGCAGGCCTTTGTTCAGCACGTATTCGACAGCCGGGTTGCCGCGGGACATGGCATTGCCGATCACCACCAGATCCGGCGCCGGATCGAGCTGCGCCGGGTCGTAGCCTTGGGTCAACTCAATACCCTGAGCTTCAAGCTGAGTGCTCATCGGCGGGTAGACGTTGGCATCGGAGCCCGTCACGTGATGGCCCAGCTCTTTGGCCAGAACCGCCATCGAACCCATGAAAGTGCCGCAGATACCAAGAATGTGAATGTGCATTAGTCGACCTCGCAAAACATGGCCGCAGGTTAGCGTAGGGTGGGAAAATTCGCACTCTGTCTTTAATGATCGTCCCCACGCTGATCGTTCCCACGCTCTGCGTGGGAATGCAGCAAGGGATGCTCTGCGTCCCAAAAGCGGACGCGGAACGTCCGGGGAGGCATTCCCACGCGGAGCGTGGGAACGATCAACGGCCTAGCGGGCTATCCCGTGTTTACGCAGTTTTCTATAAAGGGTGTTACGACTGACACCCAACTGTTCCGCTGTGTGAGTCATATGCCAACGCGTCTGTTCCAGCACATTCAGCAAGGCCAACCGCTCGGCATCATCCAGCGGATGGTCCGACGACTCTTCAACCGCAACAACCGGCACCGGTCGGGCCTGACGGATCATCGCCGGCAAATCCTCCAGCCCGATCCGCCCGCCATCACACAACGCCGCCAAGGTCCGCAGCACATTGCGCAACTGCCGCACATTCCCCGGCCACGCGAAGGCCAGCAAAGCCTGGCGCGCCGGACCGTCGATCAAGACGGTTTCCCCGCCCGCTTCTTCGGCCAGCAAAAAGTCGAGCAACTGAGATTTATCACTGCGATCACGCAACGCCGGCAGTGCAACTTCCAGCCCGTTGAGCCGGTAATACAAATCCTCGCGAAAGCTGCCGTCCTGCACCCGCTCCAGCAGATTGCGGTGAGTGGCGCTGATGATCCGTACGTTGACCGACTCCGGCTCACCACCGATCGGCACCACCTGACGATCCTCCAGCACCCTTAATAGCCGGGTCTGCAAAGCCAGGGGCATGTCGCCGATTTCATCGAGAAACAGAGTCCCGCCATCAGCCTGCTGCAACTTGCCGCGCATGCCTTCCTTGCGCGCACCGGTAAAACTGCCGCCGCGATAACCAAACAGTTCGCTCTCGATCAGGCTTTCAGGGATGGCGGCGCAGTTGAGGGCGACGAAGGCTTTTTCTGCTCGCTGGCTGGCCTGATGGACGGCTTTGGCAAAAGCTTCTTTGCCGGACCCGGTTTCGCCGTTGATCAGTAGCGGTACGTCCCGCTCGAACACACGCAAGGATTTGCGGAAATCTTCCTGCAAGCCCGTGTCACCCAGACAAATGCCCGACAAGCGCGAAGGTTCGGCGATCACCGCACGTTGCACCACCGGCACCGGAATGCTGCGTGGCTGCCCGCGCAACACCGCAAACAAGCACCGCCCGTCGCGGGTGCGCAACGGCCAACTGGCGCTGGCATTGACGCTGGCGCGGCCGAGCAATTCATCCAGCGAGCAATCGAAAAACGCCTCCACCGGTTTGCCCAGCAACCCACCGCGAATATGCCCCAGCAGGTTCAACGCACTCTGGTTGACCGCACTGATCCGCCCTTCCCCGTCAAACGCCAGCAACCCTTCGCTGAACAGCCCGACAGATTCGGCCTGAAGATGAAAACGCAGCAGCCACTGATTGTCGAAGTAGCGCAGGAAATAGCAGCTCTCGATCATCTTCGCCGAAAGATTGACCAGGGCCATGGTGTGGAATTGGCTCTGACGCGAGACCTCGTGCCGCGCCGAGGACACGTCGAGCACTGCCAGCAGTTCGCCATGCGGGTCGAACACCGGGCTCGCCGAGCAGGTCAGGCCGGTGTGACGGCCGCGAAAGTGCTCGTCCTGGTGGATGGTCAGGGACTGACGCTCCACCAGACAGGTGCCAATGCCGTTGGTGCCTTCGCAGGCTTCGCTCCAGTCGGCACCGAGCCAGAGGCCGGCGCGCTCGAAAATCTTCCGCTCGGCAGGCGCGGTGACGCAATTGAGGATCACGCCACGGGCGTCGGTCAGCAGAACGGCGTGGCCAGCGCCGGAGAGCTGCTGATGAAGGCTGGTCATTTCACTGCCGGCGATGTGCAGTACTTGTTGCAAGCGCTCGCGGCTTTCGAGTACGCGGCCATGTTCCAGCACCGTCGGCGCCATGGTCAGGGCCGGGTCGAGGTGGTAGTCCTCAAGACAGCGCAGCCAGGAGCGGGCAATCGACGGGTCGCTGCCGGGACCGTGCAGGTGGGTTTTGCCCTGAGTGACGGTCAAGACCTGCTGGGCATGGCGACTCAAATGGTTGTCGTGCATTTCTTATTGTTCTCCCCGCTGAGTCTGCTCCGCATCCGTGTAGCAGCTGCCGAAGGCTGCGTCCGGCTGCGAAGCAGTCGTAAACCGGTGTCCCGTATGCATCGCCAAAAATGAGGCGAGTGCTTCGCACTCGGACGCAGCCTTCGGCAGCTGCTACACGAAGCAAAATGGCGTGAGGCCGAGCATCCTCCAGCCTAGCGCGCATTGCAATGCTGGCGAGACCGCCCCGTCACACCTTGCGCCAGAAGCGGTACAAAGTGTCACAGGGACCGTACCGAAACCGTCACAGACGCCGTCCGCCGGTCCGACAAAAACCGCGCAAGGCCTTGATTTACCTGACCTGCAACGCAGTGGCCCGACCTTTGCTCTACGCTTATAGCAGGCGCACATGCGCTCTCCCTTATAAGCACAAAAGCCAAGGAGAAATCACCATGCGTTACGCTCACCCCGGTACTGAAGGCGCTATCGTTTCGTTCAAGAGCAAATACGGTAACTACATCGGCGGCGAGTTCGTCGCGCCTGTCAAAGGTCAGTACTTCACCAATACCTCGCCAGTAAATGGCCAACCGATTGCCGAATTCCCGCGCTCCACGGCCGAAGACATCGAAAAGGCCCTGGACGCTGCCCACGCAGCCGCCGATACCTGGGGCGCCACGTCCGCCCAGGCGCGCTCGCTGGTGCTGCTGAAAATCGCCGACCGCATCGAACAGAACCTGGAAGTCCTGGCAATCACCGAATCCTGGGACAACGGCAAAGCCGTGCGTGAAACCCTCAACGCCGACATCCCGCTGGCGGCGGACCATTTCCGCTACTTCGCCGGTTGCATCCGCGCCCAGGAAGGCAGCGCCGCCGAAATCGACGGCAACACCGTGGCCTATCACATCCATGAACCGCTGGGCGTGGTCGGGCAGATCATCCCGTGGAACTTCCCGATCCTGATGGCCGCCTGGAAACTCGCCCCGGCCCTGGCCGCCGGCAACTGCGTGGTGCTCAAGCCTGCCGAGCAAACGCCACTGGGCATTACCGTGCTGATGGAGCTGATCGGCGACCTGCTGCCACCGGGCGTGTTGAACGTGGTGCAAGGCTTCGGCAAAGAAGCCGGCGAAGCGCTCGCCACCAGCAAACGCATCGCCAAGATCGCCTTCACCGGCTCGACCCCGGTCGGCTCGCACATCATGAAATGCGCCGCCGAAAACATCATTCCGTCCACCGTGGAGCTGGGTGGCAAGTCGCCGAACATCTTCTTCGCCGACATCATGCAAGCCGAAGAAACCTTCATCGAAAAAGCCGCCGAAGGCCTGGTGCTGGCGTTCTTCAACCAGGGCGAAGTCTGCACCTGCCCTTCCCGCGCCTTGGTGCAAGAGTCGATCTATGACGACTTCATGAAAGTCGTGATGAAGAAAGTCCTGTCGATCAAACGTGGCGACCCGCTGGACACCGACACCATGGTCGGCGCCCAGGCGTCCGAGCAGCAATTCGACAAAATCCTGTCGTACCTGGAAATCGCCAAGGGCGAAGGCGCCGAGCTGCTGACCGGCGGCAAGGTGGAAAAACTCGAGGGCAACCTGGCGACCGGGTATTACATCCAGCCGACCCTGCTCAAGGGCACCAACAAAATGCGCGTGTTCCAGGAAGAAATCTTTGGCCCGGTGGTGAGCATCACCACCTTCAAGGACGAAGCCGAAGCCCTGGCCATCGCCAACGACACCGAGTTCGGCCTCGGCGCCGGTCTCTGGACCCGCGACATCAACCGCGCCTACCGCATGGGCCGCGCCATCAAGGCCGGTCGTGTGTGGACCAATTGCTATCACCTGTACCCGGCACACGCCGCGTTCGGCGGATACAAGAAATCCGGCGTCGGTCGTGAAACCCACAAGATGATGCTCGACCACTATCAGCAGACCAAAAACCTGCTGGTGAGCTACGACATCAATCCGTTGGGCTTCTTCTAAAGCGTCTGTCGCAGGCAAGCCACTCTCCTTGCGGGAGTGAGCTTGCTTGCACCTTAGACCTTCGCGCCCACCCGGCAACCATGCCGGTCAAAAACAATAAGAACAGGTGAACCCCTATGCCTAGCGATCAAGCCAGCGTGCAGCCGGCTACCTCCTCGGTCGACTTTGAAAAAGTCGGCTCCGACTATTTCCAGCAACGGGAACTGAAAAAAGGTGCAGCAGGCTGGGTCCTGCTGGTGGGTCTGGGGGTGGCCTACGTCATCTCCGGCGATTATGCGGGTTGGAACTTCGGACTCGCCCAAGGTGGCTGGGGCGGTATGTTTCTCGCCACGTTGCTGATGGCAACCATGTACCTGTGCATGTGTTTCTCCCTGGCGGAACTGTCTTCCATGATTCCTACCGCGGGTGGCGGCTACGGTTTTGCCCGTAGCGCATTCGGGCCGTGGGGCGGGTTTCTGACGGGGACTGCGATCCTGATCGAATACGCAATCGCCCCGGCGGCGATCGCGGTGTTTATCGGCGCCTATTGCGAATCACTGTTCGGCATCGGCGGCTGGATGATTTACCTGGCGTTCTACATCATCTTTATCGCCATTCACATTTTCGGGGTCGGCGAAGCCCTGAAACTGATGTTCGGTATCACCGCCGTCGCCGCGCTGGCACTGGGCGTGTTCCTGGTGTCGATGGTGCCGCACTTCAATGTCGCCAATCTGCTCGACATCCCGGTGACTGACGCCAAGGGCGCCAGCAGCTTCCTGCCCTTCGGCTACGTCGGCGTGTGGGCGGCAATTCCTTACGCGATCTGGTTCTTTCTCGCTGTCGAAGGCGTGCCGTTGGCAGCAGAAGAGACCAAAAACCCGAAACGCGACCTGCCTCGCGGATTGATCGGCGCCATGCTGGTGCTGGTGAGCTTTGCCCTGCTGATTCTGGTAATCGGACCAGGCGGTGCTGGCGCCAACGCGCTGCTGACCTCCGGTAATCCGTTGGTCGAAGCATTGAGCAAGGCCTATGGCGGCTCGACCTGGATGGGCCATTTCGTCAATCTGGTGGGCCTGGCGGGTCTGATCGCCAGTTTCTTCTCGATCATCTATGCCTATTCGCGGCAGATCTTTGCCCTGTCCCGCGCCGGCTACTTGCCACGCAAACTGTCCGAGACCAACAAAAGCAAGGCCCCGGTACTGGCGCTGATTATTCCTGGCATCATCGGTTTCGGGTTGTCGCTGACCGGACAGGGCGACCTGCTGATTCTGGTGGCGGTGTTCGGTGCGACCATTTCCTACGTCCTGATGATGGCGGCGCATATCACGCTGCGCATTCGGCGCCCCAAAATGGATCGCCCATACCGCACGCCCGGCGGTATCTTCACCTCGGGTGTAGCGTTGGTGCTGGCTTGCATCGCCGTGGTGGCGGGTTTTCTGGTAGACCCACGCGTGGTGATTGGCGCGGCGATCATCTATGGAGTGTTAATTGCTTACTTTGCTTTCTACAGTCGGCATCACTTGGTAGCAGGTACGCCCGAAGAAGAATTCGCGGCCATTCAGAACGCTGAAAAAGCCCTGCACTAACGGCCAGAAATCACGGCGCAGGCCCTGCCTGCGCCGTCACGGAGAATCTGTATGGCAAGTTTTGCTCACTCGGTCGGCGCCCAGACCTATCGCTTCGAGAGTCTCAAGGACGTCATGGCCAAGGCCAGTCCGGCGCGTTCCGGGGACTTTCTGGCCGGCGTTGCCGCCCTCAATGACGGCGAACGGGTAGCCGCGCAGATGGCCCTCGCCAATATCCCCCTCAGCCACTTCCTGCAAGAAGTACTCATTCCGTACGAGGCCGATGAAGTCACCCGTCTGATCATCGACACCCACGACAAACAAGCCTTCGCCGCCGTCAACCACCTCACCGTCGGCGGCTTTCGCGACTGGCTGCTCAGCGATGCCGCGGACGAACAGAGCCTGCGCGCCCTCGCGCCCGGCCTGACCCCGGAAATGGCCGCCGCCGTGTCGAAGATCATGCGCGTGCAGGATCTGGTGCTGGTCGCGCAGAAAATTCGAGTTGTTACAAAATTCCGCGGCACGATGGGCCTGCGCGGTCGGCTATCCACCCGCCTGCAACCCAACCACCCCACCGATGAACCCGCCGGTATCGCCGCGAGCATTCTCGACGGTCTGCTGTACGGAAACGGCGACGCGATGATCGGCATCAACCCGGCCACCGACAGCATCGCCTCGATCTGCGCCATGCTGGAAATGCTCGACGCGATCATCCAGCGCTACGAAATTCCTACACAAGCCTGCGTGCTGACCCACGTCACCACGTCCATTGAAGCGATCAATCGCGGCGTGCCGCTGGACCTGGTGTTCCAGTCGATCGCCGGCACCGAAGCGGCGAACGCCAGTTTTGGTATCAACCTGAACGTGCTGCAGGAAGGCTACGACGCCGGTTTGAGCCTGAATCGCGGGACGCTGGGGCAGAACCTGATGTATTTCGAAACCGGTCAAGGCAGCGCCTTGTCAGCCAACGCCCACCACGGCATCGATCAACAGACCTGCGAAACCCGCGCCTACGCCGTGGCGCGACATTTCAAACCGTTCCTGGTGAACACCGTTGTAGGATTCATCGGCCCGGAATACCTCTACAACGGTAAACAGATCATCCGCGCCGGCCTTGAAGACCACTTCTGCGGCAAGCTCCTGGGCGTGCCCATGGGTTGCGACATCTGTTATACCAACCACGCCGAAGCCGACCAGGACGACATGGACACCCTGCTGACCCTGCTGGGCGTGGCCGGGATCAACTTCATCATGGGCATCCCCGGTTCCGACGACATCATGCTCAACTACCAGACCACGTCGTTCCACGACGCGCTTTACGCCCGCCAGACGCTGGGCCTGAAACCTGCGCCGGAATTCGAACAATGGCTGGCGAGAATGGGCATTTTCACCCAGGCAGACGGCAAGATTCACTTCGGCGACAGCCTGCCGCCGGCTTTCCGCCAAGCGATGGCACAACTGGGATGAGTGTTGAAATGGACAAACCACCTGCTGACCCACAGAACCCGTTGCTGGAACTGCGTCGCCTGACGCCGGCACGGATCGCTTTGGGTAGAACCGGCACCAGCATGCCGACCAGCGCGCAGCTGGATTTCCAGTACGCCCACGCGCAGGCACGGGACGCGGTGCACTTGCCGTTCGACTCTGCCGGGCTCAGCGCACAACTGGCTGAACGCGGGCGAGCCAGTTTGCAGCTTCACAGCGCCGCTACGGACCGGAACAGTTATTTGCAACGCCCCGATCTAGGGCGAAAGCTGAGTGATGAGTCGGCTCAGGCGCTGCGCGATTACGCATTGAGCCATCCCGACGGTGTCGATCTGGCCATAGTCGTTGCCGATGGATTATCGGCACTGGCCGTTCATCGCCATACCCTGCCGTTTCTGGCGCGAATGGAAGATCAGATTGTGAATGACGGCTGGTCCGTCTCACCGGTCATTCTGGTGGAACAGGGCCGTGTCGCGGTAGCCGATGAGATCGGCGAACTGCTGGGGGCGAAAATGGTGGTGATCCTGATCGGCGAACGCCCTGGCCTCAGTTCCCCGGACAGCCTGGGACTGTATTTCACCTACAATCCAAAGGTCGGGCTGACGGATGCCTATCGCAATTGCATCTCCAACGTTCGACTCGAAGGCCTGAGTTACGGCATGGCAGCGCACCGCTTGCTGTACTTGATGCGCGAGGCCTGTCGGCGGCAGTTGTCAGGAGTCAATCTCAAGGACGAAGCCCAGGTTCTGACACTGGAGTCGGAAGAGGGGGCGGACGTGAAAGGTAATTTCCTACTGAGCCCGTCGGATACCTGAACCGTTTCCGCATTGCGTTTCTATCCATGTTTCAGGCAGGATCGATGCACGGCCGCCAGGGTTTCCCGTCGCCGTCCCCATGTAAGACAGCCACTTGAAGACGAGACCTACCATGCGGATTATTCAAGCGACCCTCGAACACCTGGACCTGTTGACGCCGTTATTCGTTAAATATCGCGAGTTTTATGGCTCCCTGGCTTACCCCGACTCGTCCCGGGCATTCCTTGAAAAACGCCTGCGTCGCAAGGAGTCGGTGATCTACCTGGCCCTGGCCGATGACGACAGCAACAAACTGATGGGTTTCTGTCAGCTGTATCCGAGCTTTTCGTCCCTTTCGCTGAAGCGCGTGTGGATCCTCAACGACATCTACGTTGCCGAAGAGGCCCGCCGCCAGTTGGTGGCCGACAACCTCATCCGCACCGCGAAAAAAATGGCCAAGGAAACCAACGCTGTACGCATGCGCGTTTCCACCAGCAGCAATAACGAAGTCGCGCAGAAAACCTACGAATCCATCGGGTTCAAGGAAGACACCGAGTTCAAGAACTACGTGTTGCCGATCAGCGAGGAGCTCTGATCCGCCTCAATACCTGTGGGAGCGGCGGTGCGACGATTCGACTTGCTCGCTCCCACAGTGGTCCATACCAACCGTTGATCCTGTCGACATTCCCCGCTACAAACTCAACGCGCTTTTCACCTGTCAGACCGTATAATGCCGACCTTTCCGGCTTGTAAGAAAAACTACACCCGTCTGTAGCCTTTCGCGAAGTCATCCGCACAGGCCTGCCGAGTCGGGCCGTCACCTCAGGTGCTCTCCATGGATTTCAACCCGCTCGACCTTATCCTGCATCTCGATGTTTACCTCGATTTGCTGGTAACCAACTACGGGCCATGGATTTACGCCATTCTGTTTCTGGTGATCTTCTGCGAAACCGGTCTGGTGGTGATGCCGTTCCTGCCGGGCGATTCCCTGCTGTTTATCGCGGGTGCCGTTGCGGCCGGTGGCGGCATGGACCCGGTGCTGCTGGGCGGCCTGCTGATGCTGGCGGCGATCCTTGGCGACAGCACCAACTATGTGATCGGACGAACGGCGGGTGAGCGTTTGTTCAGCAACCCGAACTCGAAAATCTTCCGCCGCGACTACCTGCAGCAAACCCACGACTTCTACGACAAACACGGCGGCAAAACCGTGACCCTGGCGCGTTTCCTGCCGATCATCCGCACCTTTGCACCGTTCGTCGCCGGCGTGGCGAAAATGCCGTATCCGCGGTTCTTTGCCTTCAGCGTTCTCGGCACCATCCTGTGGGTCGGTGGCCTGGTGACCCTCGGTTACTTCTTCGGCAACGTACCGTTCATCAAACAAAACCTGTCGCTGCTGGTCGTGGGCATCATCCTGCTGTCGCTGGTACCGATGATCATCGGCATCATCCGCAGCCGCTTCGGCAACGCCGCGTCCAAAGCACAATCGCGCTGATTCACCATGTGGTCCCTGAGCGCCTGGCGTCGTCGGCGCACCTTGGCCAAACACCCGATTGCCGACGACATGTGGCAGCGGGTGCGTCATCACTTGAGTTTTCTCGATGGCCTCAGCGCCGCTGAAGACCGGTGGCTGCGTGAAGCCAGCGTGCTGTTCCTCCAGGACAAACACCTGACCGCCCTGCCCGGCGTCGAACTCCATCAGGAGCAGCGCCTGCTGCTTGCCGCCCAGGCGCAACTGCCGCTGCTGCACCTGGGCGATCTGAACTGGTATCAGGGTTTCCACGAAATCGTCCTCTATCCCGACGACTTTCTCAGCCCCCAGCGCCATCGCGACGCCAGCGGTGTCGAGCACGAATGGGACGGCGAACACAGCGGCGAAGCCTGGCAGCAAGGCCCGATCATCCTCGCCTGGCCCGGCGTGATGGCCAGTGGTGGCTGGGAAGGCTACAACCTGGTGATCCACGAACTCGCGCATAAACTCGACATGCTCAACGGCGACGCCAACGGCCTGCCGCCACTGCACGCCGACATGCGGGTCAGCGATTGGGCCAAAGTCATGCAAGAGGCCTACGACGACCTTGATCGGCAACTGGACCACAATCCCGACGCTGACACCGCCATCGACCCGTACGCGGCGGAAAACCCCGCCGAGTTTTTCGCAGTCACCAGCGAATACTTCTTCAGCGCCCCGGATTTGCTGCACGAGGCGTATCCTCAGGTCTATGAGCAGCTGAAGCTGTTTTATCGCCAGGACCCGCTACCCCGGCTGCGGCAACTTCTGGCCGAGAACCCGGTCTATCAGGCACGCGACTAAGGTCTCTACGACCTCTGGTACATAGCATCGGCGGCGGAATATGCCTATAATCGCCGCCACTTTTTGGTCAATCCGGCCAAGTGATTTTGGTCAACTAACGGGGGCAACGCCCAATGAGCTACAGCAAGATTCCGGCTGGCAAAGACCTGCCGAACGACATCTACGTCGCGATCGAGATTCCGGCCAACCACGCGCCGATCAAATACGAAATCGACAAAGACAGCGATTGCCTGTTCGTTGACCGTTTCATGGCCACCCCGATGTTCTACCCGGCCAACTACGGTTTCATCCCGAACACCCTGGCTGACGACGGTGACCCCCTCGACGTGCTGGTCGTGACCCCTTACCCGGTAGCGCCAGGTTCGGTCATCCGCGCCCGTCCGGTCGGCATCCTGCACATGACCGACGACGGCGGCGGCGATGCCAAAGTCATCGCAGTCCCACACGACAAGCTGTCCCAGCTGTACGTCGACGTGAAGGAATACACCGATCTGCCACCTCTGCTGCTGGAACAGATCAAGCACTTCTTCGAGAACTACAAAGACCTCGAAAAAGGCAAATGGGTGAAGATCGAAGGCTGGGGCGACGCAGAAGCCGCTCGCACCGAGATCATGAAGTCGGTTGCTGCCTATAAAGGCTGATAGCCGTCTCTCACGAACGGCTGTAACGAGAAACCCCGGTTGATCCGGGGTTTTTTGTGGGTGCCTGAAAACCCTGTTCAACAGCACATTTAACTGGCGGGCGAACCGGTTTTTTCTTGTTTAATTTTTACAAAAGACGTCTTACATCAGGACTTAAATTTCACGCCAGATTTGAACGTTTTGTTGAATCAAAGCCTTATGCCGCACGGCTAGACTCGTGTTTATGAAAAAGAACAAAACCTGCGGTCCACGATTCAGAATGCTCCTGAAAGAGCTACAAATCACGACAACGAGATTTGCCGAATTCCTGGGCATTTCCGATCCTCAAACTGTCCATAACTGGTACACCCGCGGAGTGCCTGACTACCGCATGGAAGATGTCGCCAGAAGACTGTCCGTAAACACTGAATGGCTGAAAACCGGCGAAGGTCCCCAAGACGCCCGGGAATTGCACCTGATCGACGCGTCCGGCAACACCTTCGACGCACAGTCAATCCGGGGCACCTATCGGGTCATCGACCCAGTCGATATCGAACTCCCCTTTTACAAAGAAACGGCCACAGCCCCCGGCTCCGATAAAACCCATGTCATCAAAGACCCCAGCGAATCGATCCGCTTCCCGCGCAGCGATCTTGACTCCCTGGAAATCAACCACGCCGATGCCATCTGCGCCCGCATGGTTGGCAATAGCATGGCCGAAAGAATTGAAGATGGCTCCATCGTCGCCATCGACCGCGGGCTCACGCAAATTGTCGACGGAGAGATTTACGCAATCGAGCACGACGGCATGTTGCGCATCAAATACCTGAGCCGGGTACCAGGCAACGCGATACGCATGCGCAGCCACAACAGCTCCGATTACCCGGACGAAGTCTTCCGGCCGCCACAAATCGAAGAACAAAACATAAGGGTTCTGGGATGGGTGTTCTGGTGGTCAACCCTGAACAAACGCAGGCCACCGATACCTTTTCTGTAAACACATAACTGTGTAGCAGCTGGCGAAGCCTGCGTTCGGCTGCGTAGCAGTCGTGAACCCAGTATCCGCGGTGTACCTGAAACACCGGGTCAGATGGTTTTACGACTGCTACGCAGCCGAACGCAGGCTTCGCCAGCTGCTACACGTCACTGCAATCGCTCTAGGTCGCACACCATGCTGGGAATTCTGCAAAAAAATCAGTATGCTGCGCCCCACATTTGCGCATCGACCCGCCTCGCGGCGTCAGATCGCACCGACAAGGCAGATGACTTTCTCGCCGAGTCCCACAGCCGGACGCAAGATCCGGGTGTACGTTTTGAAGGCTGGCGCGGTTTACCAAAAATGAACCAAGCCAGTCCCCGAGAAGCCGGCCACAAGCCGGCTTTTTAATGTCTGGAAGAAAGCATGCCTGTCATCTGAAACTCTGAACGAGGGGTAGTCGGGCCAGCGCCGCAATTGCCACCGTAACGACAAACGTCATTACAGGTATCCACCATGGCTCCCATCAACATCCGCATTGACGATGATCTGAAGCAGCGTTCATTTGCTGAGCTGGAAAAGCTCGGGGTAACGCCTTCCGAACTCCTGCGCCAAACTCTTCAATACGTCGCCGAACGCGGGAAACTGCCTTTCAAAGCAGCATTACTCAGCGAAGAGGATGAAATCCTTATCGCCGTGGTCACCGAACGTCTTGCCGCCCCTCAGCGAGTCAAGGTAAGTCTGGATGACCTATAGCCTTGAATTTGATCGTCCCCCTTTGAAAGAGTGAAACAAGCCAAGCGAAAGATGCACAGGATCGAATTAATCATCAATGCTGACCTACTTCTTGCATTCGGCAACAGAAGCCTAAAAGTAAGCAACGTCCCTTTCTTCTGAAGGAAATATCCTTGAAAGCCCAACCTGCTTGCGCACGATAAATGCGCTTACTAATCTTCGCGCTCCGCCGAAAAAGCCATAAGGGATAAAAGCATGAGCGACACCCCCGCTAGTCTGAGCATGCCTCCCGACGGCTAAGGCGATTGGCTGATCGATCTTAAAAGCCGCATCCATAATGCCCAGCAGCGTGCCACTCTGGCGGTGAACCGCGAGCTGGTGCTGCTGAACTGGCAGATAGGTCAGGATATTTTGACCCGCCAAACACAGCAGGGTTGGGGGACTAAGGTCATCGACCGCTTGGCTCAGGATTTACGCGCGGCTTTTCCGGATATGAAAGGGTTTTCCCCACGCAACCTCAAATACATGCGCGCTTTTGCTGGCGCGTGGCCGGACGCGGAATTTGTGCAAGAGGTGCTTGCACAATTGCCGTGGTATCACCAGATAGCGCTTCTGGACAAATTGTCCAGTCCTGAAACCCGCCGCTGGTATGCCGCCCAGGCCATCAAGCACAACTGGTCGCGCAACATCTTGGTAATGCAGATCGAGACCCGTCTGCTGGAGCGCAGCGGCAAGGCCGTCAGCAACTTCGATAGCCAGTTGCCCAAACCGCAATCCGACCTTGCCCGCGAATCACTGAAAGATCTCGTTGGTGGAATCCTTGCCGGCAGAGCTTCAAACCAGCCTGCCCAGCATCGAACAGATTGAGCGCGAGCTGGCCAGTGATGACGCCTTCATGGAGGACGAATCGCAATAATCGGACAACCAAGGATCGGGGACTGCAGCTACGTAAAAACGCTGCGGTTGCTTTATTTCACCCTCACGGATAACTAAACCCCTTAACCAACGTCAACTCCCCCACCGCCCGCATCGGCACCAAAAAAGTCTCCATCTTCTCGTCCGGCGTCCCTTCCTCCGTAATCACAGTCACCTGCGCCGTCGTCAGCGGCTGAACCGCGTCCTCTTGCCCTTCCTCATCACTCCGATACCCACCTCCAAAGTAGTTCACATACACCAAATACTGCCCCTTGATCGGCGCCGGCATGGCGAAGATTTCCGGGCCGTAGCCCGTCGTCACGTCCACATCCAGCGCCGCCCCATTAGGCACAACGCGGTCGCCGTACCAGATGTGGGCGCCGTCGGGTGTGATGAGGTGCAAGTCGAGGTCGGTGCCGTCACTGTCCCAAGCCAGTAGCACCCGCAACTTCGCCGGAGTGGCCCCGCCGCTGGCGTTGAGGAATTGCGTGCGATGCCGTTGCTGGCCATCGGGGCTGCGGACTTCGACGCTGTTGCTGCCATTGGGGAATGAGAACGGACGATCAAAGCGTCCAGCAGCATCGATTTTCAGCGGCATGCTGACGCCGTTGACGATCAACCGGCCTGGCTCGCCGGACTTGGGCGTCGCGTTGATTTGTCCGGTGATGCGTGCAGTGTTGGCCTGCCCCGCCGGGGTGTTCACCGAGGAGGCCGGGTAGTTGACGATCTGGCGAAAGCTTTCGCCTTCGCCTGCCGGCGCGCCAGTGCGCCAGCCGCCAACGGGGGTGTCAAGTTTGGCGGCGAAGGTCGTCGGCCCTACGCAAAAGGAGCAGAGGAACAGGAAGACCTGTGGGTAACGGAGTTTCATGGCCTATTCCAGCAAGAGGTGGCGGGCGAGCCCTTCGATGTAGGTTTCATCCTGGCCGTTGGGGTGTGCTTCGAAGGCCAGGTGCAGGTATTCGTGGGTCAGGTCGAGGCGGTCTTGCAGCGACAACACGCCGCGCACGTAAATGCGCTGGCGTTCGCGGTCGACATAGGGGCGGCCGAAGGCCAGGCGGCAGACGGCGAAGGTGCTGACTTCGTTGTAGCCAACCTCGCTTTCCAGGCGCGGACGCCAGCCGCGGCGTTGGTTCACCAGCCAGTCTTGCGCGGCGGGGAGCGCTTCGCAGGAAGCGACTGGATTGTCCCAGCGGCTGAGGCTGGCGCGGGGATAGGCGTGGAGCAGGATGGCGTCGTAGCGTTGGCCCGCGTTGGCTTGTTCGACGGCTTGCTGCCAGGAGAGTTTGTTCGGGCCGGGCTGGTCGGAGTGGTAGGTAACGTTGCTGCCGGCGAGGACCAGGTCGCTGGTCCAGGCGGCGATGTGGCGTGACTCGGCGGTGGCTGGACGTGGAGCGACGCGTTGGCGGCTGCTGCTGTCGTCGATGCTCAGGCAGTCGCCGTTGCGAGTGGCGTTTTGCAGCAGGTACGTGCGGATGGCGATGGCCAAAGCCTTGGCGGCTTCGGCGGGTTCGGGTCTGGCTTCGCGTTGCAGGACGCGGGCGACGTATTCTTCGCGGTCCAGACGGGCGATCAGTTTGTCTTTCAGCAAAAACAGTTCGCCGTCGCTGTGGATATCGAGTTGGTTGCCATTGGTGAATTCGACGCGGTAATCGCCCAGCAAGGGCCCGGACTCAACAACACGATCTCCCGCCAGAACGCGCCCGATGGGGTAGCGTGAAAACAGCCCCACCTCGACACAGCGTCCTGCCTCCGAAGGCCAACTCACCGGCAACACCGAAGCCAGCGCCCCACCGTAGTGACGCAAGACCATTTGACTGGTCCCACGCCCACCCGCCCAAACCGGCGTGCCATCCACCGTCCACCCGGCAAACCCACCCTGGCGCGACGAAGGGTCCTGATCCCCCAACCAGCTCCAGGTTTTCACCCGCAATCGGCCGCCGAGTTCGCCCACGACATTGCCGTCAGCCGCCTTCAACACCACATCCAGCAACACCCGCCGCGCTTGATCCTGCGCTGGCATCACGGCTAGCACCTTAAGCAATTCAGCCACCGATACTCGCGTAGCAGGCTGCAACGAAGGCAAGTCCAGCAACCACTCCGGTGCCTGCCGCGCCTGCCAATACGTGCGCCAGTCTGCGCCAGCAATGCCCAGCCGTTGCGGTTCAAAGTACAAACCGCACGACTTCACCAAGGCCTGATCGCGCTCAATCTTACCGCCCGCCGTGCAGCAATAAACTTCGTCTTTCGACTGACCGCGACATTCGTAAGCCGGCTCATGGGCGTTGGTCTCCACCAGCCAGCCATAGACAAACAACTTCCACACACTGCCCAGCGGCGTCTGCAGATCAGCAGGCAACGGCTCGCGCGCGATCACCTGAGTCTGGCTCAACGACAGCAACTCACCCTTGAAGCCAAGCCGCAGCGGTTCGTCCTGCGCTGTCGCCAGCGCAGGGATCAAGCAAAGCAGCCACCAGACCAGAGGTCGGGTCATGTCAGTTGACCGTGACCTGGCCCAGGGCCGGTTTCTGTTCCTGAGCCTGATGCTGGGGCGCGTAGACCTGAGTGAATCGCACCGGCGGCAGGTTGAACTGACCCTTCTGCGAGAAACGCACCAAATGACGCAGACGCAATTCGCCACTCAAGGCATCCACCGGAATCGCATAAGCCATTTGCCCCGGCTCGAAACGCGCTTTCTCCAACGCGGATGGTTCGGTGCCCGCCTTGCCCATGAGCTTGATGCCCCACGTGGTGCGCTCGACATCGGCGCCCGGTGGCAGCGGCACTTCGAGCATGCCGTAGCGCAGTGGTTTGGCGGCTTTGCTGGTGATGATCACTTCGTCCAGATACAGGCTGTCGCTGGACAACGGTTTGTTGCCGACCGCTTCCAGTTTGAAGGTGAAGGCTTCGTCGCCCGGCACCAGACGCGACAGCCGTCGGGTGATGGTTACGGCCATCGGATCAACCAGAGGTTGTTGGGTCTGGAAGCTCAAGGCCGCTCGCAACGGACGCTCTTGCGTACCGGTCAGCGACAGCACGGCGGGCACTGTCTCAGCACCCTGCCACGTCCAGTAAATCTCACCGGTATCACCGTACTTTTTCTTCCAGCCTTCACCCGGTGCCAGTGCAATGGTGGGCGAAGCCTGTTCGATGCTGCGCTGCAACCAGGTCAGCGCCAATGCGCGTTCCAGGGTCGATTGCTGTGGCAACAATCGTTGCAACAATGCTTGCGCGTGAGCCTGATCGAAGGCTTGCAGCGACAGGTTCAAGGCTTCGGCAAACGGCTGCGAGCTGACGGCCAAACGCTGTTGCGCATCAGCCAGTTGACGATTGAAGGCGTCTGGCAGAGTCACCTTCGATTGCTTAGCCAAAGAGGCCGTCAGCGCACGAGCAGCCGCCAGACCCAACGCCGAATCCGGATCGCTCATGACGATACTGTCTTCGCCATCCTCCATCAGGTTCGCCGCATGGCCCTCGCCTGCTTTCGCCAAGTCATCCATCAAACCGCTGAGCAAGGTGTTCACCGGCAATTGCATCTGCTTGGCGAACGACAGAATCAGCGCCCGCTGCAGCAGCGGCGTGTTTTTCGCCTGCTTCGAATAGACTTCCAGCACCCGCTGCCAATGCTCCGGCGGCAGGCTCAGTTCCAAGGCTTTGCTGGCGTGCCAGTCGGCGTAGTAAGCGTAAGCGGTGAGGAACGCATCCGGTTCACCGTCCATGCCCCACCAGGTGAAGCTCGCCGAAGGCCCGGCCATTTGCACCAGGCGCAGACGGCTGTTCTGCATGATCAGACGCAAGCGATCACGGATTTGCGGATTCGACGACAAGGTCGGATACGCAATGCTCAGCGGCAGCAAACGACTGGCCGTTTGTTCGACGCCGCCGTACGGGTAACCCAACAGATCGTCGAGTGCCGAGCGGAACAGCGCTTGCGGACTGTCATCCAGACGCAGGCGAATCTCCGTCGCATCCGCTGGCAAGGTCAGCGGCGTATCACCGCTGGCCACGTCCAGGCTTTGGCTCTGCGTCACCTGCCAGCCTTCGCCGGTCGCGGTCAGCCGCACAGCCAGGGCATCAGCCATTTTGCCGTCCTGCACCAGCTCAGCCGTCCACTCGCCACTGGCCAGCGCGAACGCCGGCAGCGCGATGTAGTTGATGCCGTTGTTCAGCGTCACGGGGACGCGTTGTTCGGTACCGCCGAAATGAATCACCAGCTCAGCCTTGACCGGTTTCTCGGCCTGACTGAACGCGAACACGCCGAGATCCGGTTTGTCGCCGTTGCGGAATTTGGTCGGGCCGCTCCACTTCAGGTACAGCGGTTTTTCCGAGCGTACGAATTGTTTCTTCTGCCCGACCTGACCGTCATCGGCGATGGCCCGGGCGGTGATGCGCCAGCGGGTCAGCGAGTCCGGCATCTTGAAGGTGAAACGGGTTTTGCCGTTGGCGTCGGTGATCAATTCCGGCTGCCACGCGGCAGTGTCGACGTCTTCACGACGCGGCCGCTCCAGCACTTTCACGCCCCGCTCGCTACGGTTGGCTTTGCCCGGTGCACCAGGGCTGCCCGGCAATGCCACGTCGTAGCTGATGAATGACAGGCTGGCGCTGGTGCGCACGTTGTTGCGACGCGGGTGGTAGAAAAACTGGTCGATGGTCGGCGCCACTTCCGGTTGCAACGCGTAGACCATTTCGTCCACCACGCTGACCGTCAGGTGCGCTGGAACTGGCTTGCCAGCGAACTGTGTGGTCAAGTCCACCGACACGGTATCGCCCGGCTGATACGCCTCTTTATCGGTGACGATGGCCACGTCGATTTGCGGCGCGATTACCTTGATGCCGGCGTTCTGGAAGCTGTACTGACCGCCCTTGGTGTAGAGCACCGAGAACGTCAGGTTCGGCGCAAAATTGTCCTTCACCGGGATCCGCGCGCGGTATTGGGTCTCGCTGAGTTTTTCCATTTTCAGCCAGTCGCCGCCCTTGGACAGCAGCGCTGTGGCCTCGACCTTGTCGCGCTCCAAGGACAGCAGCGCATCGATGATCGGTTCAGGGAACGTGATCAATGCCAGCGCTTCGTCGCCAGACTTGTACTCGGGTTTATCGAGGACAATTTCCACGGTGCCCGGCACGGCTTTGACGCCGTCACCCGTAACCGAATGACCGGTGGCGCCCACCACGCGGCCATGGTCATCCTTCAACGTCAGGTTGTAAGTACCCGGACGGTCGAAGGCCAGGGTGAAGCCTTTGTCTTTCGCGGCGAGTTTGCCTTCGCCAACCGTCTGGTCTTCCAGGCGCACCCAGCTATAGCTGCTCGGCGTCACCGCTTTGCTTTGTTCGCTGCCGCCTTCGTTCAAGTAGCTGAACGCAACCTTGTCGCCCACCGCGCTAAAACGCTGGGGCGCGCGCAGGCTGAAACTCGCCGCGCCGCGGTCGATGAGGATTTCCTTGGTGGTCTTGACCCGATACGCCGCGCCATCGCTGGCGAACACGGTGAGCATGTAGCGGCTCGGCTTCTCGGCCGCCGGCAGATCCAGCGTCGCGTTGCCCTTGGAATCGGTGGTCAGTTCGGTGCTGGTCAGCTCAACCGGGAATTGCCCGAGGTATTGCAGTTCGTTGTCGACCATCGACAGTTGTTGGGCGCGCAGGCTCAGGCTCAACTTGGCGTTCGCCACCGGTTTGCCGTCCGGGTAGAGCAGCACGAGGCTGCCCTTCACCGATTCGCCAGTGCGGTAATCCTGCTTGGCCAGGTTCAGGGAAATCTCGAAGTGCGGCTTGATGTATTCGGCGACACGAAAGGCACTGCTGTAGGCCTGATCCTTGTAGCTGAAACGCAGCTCGTAACCACCCGCCACCGCGTTATCCGGCAACTGGAAACGGCCTTGAGTGCCGGCCTTGGAATCGAGTTTCAGCGCCAGCGATTGCAGCGCCGTGCCGGTGGCATCGAGCACGGTCACGTTGACGTCGGCAGCAGTGGGCAGCACAGAGTCGCGGGCGTTCTTGAATTCGCGACCGACGATCTTCAGCGACACCCAATCCCCCGGCCGGTACAGCGGCCGGTCGGTGAAGGCATAGAGTTTGGTGTCGTAGATTTCGCTGTCGTAGTAGAAGTTTTCGGAGACAAACACCCCGCCCTCTTCGTCCTCGCCAATCACGAACGAACGCTCAGGGCTGACGTGTTTCAGACGCAGCAAACCATCGGCATCGGTGGCGCCACTGCTCATCACGCCGAGGCCATCGGTCCACAGCACATTCACCTTCGGCACCGAACTGCCTTGGTGTTTGCGCGCGGCCCACACCAGCAATTCATCACCGGCAATCTTGCTCACCGCCACGGTGTTGGAGACGAAGACCATGGTGGTCGCACGGTATTTGCCGATCAGCGCTTCCACCAGGTACAGGCCCGGTTTCAGATTGCCCAACGGGATGTACACGTTGCCCGGTGCAACGCTGACAAACTCACTGGAAGAACCAGCCAGGTTCACGCCTTCAGGCGGCTGGATCGGTTTGGCTTGCCACAGCGGATAGCGAAATTGACTGACCACCGGCAAGCCCGGAATCAGCGCGAATTGCGGCTGAGCATCGTAGGGCGTTGGCGCGGCCATGGCGGCGCCCATCTTCAGCTCCGGCACTTCCTCGGTGACTTGCTTGCGCGACTCGTAGGAGAACGCTCGCTGCATCACGCGACGGGATTTGCGGTACCAGTTGTCCCACAGGTACGCGAGGGTGTTCGACAGGCCTTCGCCCTTGAACTGACCGTCGCTGACTACGCGGTGCAAGTTCTTCTGGCGCTTGAGAAAATCCAGCGGCTTGTCGATGCGATATACGCGAATGTCGGCGCCGCCGTAAGGCTCCATGCGGAACCGACGGTAGTCGCGACCCGGTGCTTCGAGGCGAACCATCGCCTGTTCGTCGCTGGCAAAACTGCTGTCGGCCAGCAGGAAAAAGCTTTCGCCGGCCACCGGCGTGTAGCCACTCGGCTCGACGGTGTCTTCGGCGTTGACCGCCGAAAAAGGCAGCAACAGGACCAATAGCAGAGGCAGAAAACGCAACATGCGGGCACCGATCATTGGGAGAGGAAGTTCAGTCGATAGACGCCGATGAAGTTGGGGTTGGCTGCGTCGGGTATCCATCGGGTGTCCTTCCATGTCATGAGTTGCTGCAGGCTTGCGGAGCGCATGCCGTTGTCAGTGGGGGTGGTGGTGCCGGTGTGATAGGCGATGTAGCGGCCCATCCAGATCATCAGATGCTGGTCGTCGCCCTGATCGAAAAACATCAGGTCGCCGGGCCGGGCTTGCGCCAGATCGCGGCCGATCAAATGGCTGTTGAACTGAATCAGTTTGATCGCGTTGACGTACGGCCCGACCTTGCCGCCGCCCTGCTGCCATTGCTGGGCGAGGCCGCGTTGCGCCTCGCTCAGTTGCAGCTCTGGCGGCAGGTAACGGTTGGACAGGCCATTGCTGCGCAGCCATTTGTCGTCGTGGACTTTCAGCGCTTCGTTGGCGGCAAAACGGACCAGGCCCGCGCAGTCCTGCTGATACCAGCGCGGGCTCGGGCCTTGGGTCAGTTGTTCCTGGGCGATGCGCACGAACCAGGCGCGGAACACCTGGGATTGCTGCGGGTCCAGCGGTGCGGCGTCACCGGCAAATGCGCGACTGCCCAGCAACATCGCCAGCAGGCCGAGGCCTCGGATAAGTGCTGTCACAGGGCTTTCCATTCCAGTGGCAGCCATTGCCAGTGGCCGTCGGGTTCGCTGCCTTCGGGCAAGGTCAGGGCGTATTTACCGTAGCCGCCGAGCTTGCGCAGTTTCGGGATCAGGTAGGTTTGCGCGGCGTTGTAGAACACCGGTTCCATGTCCTGCGGCAGGCTGTCGAGGGTTTCCTGTTGCATCAGTTGCGCCATGGAATCCGGGCCGAAGTAGACCGGCATCAGCAGGTCTTTGGGCACCACGTCGGCCATCGGCGGGAAGCGTTTGTCGAGGGTACCGAGGGCTTTGTCCACCAGCTTGTCGTCGAGGGAAAACAGCAGCGTCGAACCGTGGCGCGCCAGGCTGACTTTCATGAACGCCTTGCCGGTGATCGCGTCCGGGTTCTCAGCATCCTTGGCCTTGTAAGGACCGAAATTGGAGCTGACCTGACGCTGCCATTGGTGGGTTGGGCCTTGCTGTTTCTCGATCACCGGGAACGCGTGCTCTTCGACGTTGCCTTCGTAGGCGCCGACCATCGAGCCGAACAGATTGCCCAGGTCGCCGTCGAGTTTGGCGCTGTCGTCATCGTTCAGGCTGGCCACCAGCAGCGGCGTGTACAACCGCGAATCGGCGTACCAGCACAGGCCAGCGGCACCGGCCATGTGTTCGGTCAGGGCCTGGGCCACTTTTTCTTCCGCGCCGAGTTTTACCAGTAGTGGTTTTTGTTGTTCGGCGGCGAGCGGCAAGGCGATGCAGGCACTGGCACCCATGGGCATGGCTTGCCAGATCGGTTTGAAATCGAAATCCGGCTGGTCGTCCAGTTCGTCCATGGCCAGAAAGCTGTGCCAGCCCTTGTCGTCCATGTCGAAACGCAGCCCGGCGAAGTTCGGGATGAAACGTTGATACCCCATGGCCAGAACGCTGGAATTGACCGACAGGCGTTGTTTCACCTCAGGCGTGCGCGGTGGCAGGCCGAAGGCTTCGGGGAAGAGTTTCTGGCCGCCGAGCAGTGCTTCCAGCGATTCAGTCGACACCATGCCGGGTTCTTCGACCGGACCGTGGCCGGCGTCATACAGTTTGGCCGGATTGGACAGCACCACCAGTTTGTCGCCATGCGAGGCGAACAGCAGCGCTTTGCTGTGGTTGTAGGTGAGTTGATAAAGCGGCACCACATCGCCGGCAACTTTGATTTCAACCAATTGGGTCAGCTGCGAATCATCCAGCGCTACTTTCGCCAGCGGCTCCAGCACCTTGGCCAGACCACCGCGATCCATCACCAACAAAAAGTCTTTCAGCCGACCATCCGCCCCACGCCACAGCGCCACGTCTGCCGGTTGATCGAAGAGCTGTTCGATCAAACTGTCCTGCAATTTCAGGTCATGTTCGTAAATGATCCGCCGCAGACTGCCGATCAAGCCGAGGCGATCAGCGTGCGCTTCGTAATAGAAGACGAAATCTTCGGTCAGGGTTTCCTTGAGGAACGGCACCGCCAGCAAATCCTTGGGCAACTGGCTCAAGGAGTGGGTTTCGAGCAGACCGTCCGGCCGGCTCATGCCCAGTTTGTCGCTGGCCAACTCCGCCGGCGGCGCCTTGGGTTTGTGCATGAACCAGCCCAACCCGGCCGCGACGCCCGCCACCAGGATCAGCCCGGCCAGCAGCACCGGCCAGCGGCGAGGAGTTTTGGCTGCAGGCGTTTCGGCGGCCGGAGAAACAGTGTTATCGCTCATGTTCACAAAACCCGATGTCATCCGTGGAGCGGGATGCTTAATAGTTGAAAGTCTTGACCAGCAGCAGGTCACCGATGGCCCGCAGGGGCACGATGAAGGTCTCGCGTTTTTCGTCGACAGTGTTTTCGTTGAGCACCAGGTTGATCTGCGAGGTGATCACCTCGTTCTGGTTGCTGGTTTCATCGAAGTTATAGCCGCCACTGCCGAAGTTGCCCCAATAGTTCACGTAAACCAGATAGGTGCCGTGCATCGGCGCGGTCATGGTGAACATTTCCGGGCCGGGACCATCGACACCGTCCGGGTCCAGGCCGCCGCCGTTGCTCATCGCCGGGCGAGCCCAGAACGCGTGCTGGCCGTCGGGGGTCACGATGTGCAGGTCAAGTTCGGCTTTCGGGTCATCCCAGCCCAACACCACGCGAATCCGCGCCGGGGTGCGCAGGTTGTTGGCTTCATAGAATTGAACGCGCTTGAGCGACTTGCCTTCAGCGCTGCGTACTTCAACGCTGTTGGACCCCGCGCCAAACGCATACGGCCGGGCGAAACGCCCCTGGTCGTCGGTGTACAGATTCAGCGGATTGCCGTTGACGGCCAGCGCATGTGGCCCTCGCTGAGTCCCGATGGCCTTGAGCTGGCCCTGGATCATGGTGCGATTGCGTTGCACCCCTCGGTCGATAGGCGGCGTCGGATAGGCAACTTGAGGGTATTCGCTGCGATCGAGCAGGCCGTTGTAGCGCCAGCCGCCGACCGGCTCCGACAACTCGGCCGTCGGCTCGGCCCAGGCAGCGGTCGCGCAGACAAGCCCGATCAGCAATAGAAGAAATGAACGCATGTGACGCCTCCTGCCATGCATAACGAAACCTTGCACCCGATCCTCGGCGCGTTACAGATCCAAAAAAACTGCGTTTCGTCAGAAAGACCCATGACTTTCGGGTCGTAGAAGGCGCGAAGATTAGCCATTCGGTGGTTTTTTAACAATCGGATACATCTATTTTTGCGGTGGGATTCACGGTGAATGTTGGGCGTGAGCCGAATAGCGAGGGTATTCGGCTCACAAAATTAGCCGAACAAACCCCATCACTCCCCGAAGCGACATCCCTTTGTGGCGAGGGAGCTTGCTCCCGCTCGGCTGCGAAGCAGTCGCATATCGCTGAATACGGTATGCATGAAGAAACGCGGCGTATGGTTTTGGGGCCGCTGCGCGCCCCAGCGGGAGCAAGCTCCCTCGCCACAGGGTCGCGTTCTCCCCCCAAGCGCAGTGGCCGAAACGCCCCGCTCATTTGCCCATAACCCCCATGTCTGCTAGTGTCGCGCCGGTTTAACGTCAACCGGAAATAGCCGCCATGGCCCGCAAAAAAGCTGCACTGGATTTCGAACAATCTCTCGCTGACCTGCAAACGCTGGTAGAGCGTCTGGAGAACGGCGAATTGTCGCTGGAAGACTCGCTGACGGCTTTCGAGCAAGGCATCGGTCTGACCCGCGATTGCCAGGCGGCGCTGGCCCAGGCCGAGCTAAAGGTTCAGGTGCTGCTCGAACGTGATGGAGAGCTGGCCGAGGAACCCTTCGACGCGGATCAGCCAGAATGATTGCAGCGTATTCGGCGACCAGCCAGGCCCGCGTCAATGCTGCACTGGAAACCCTGTTCATTGCGCCGAGCCCTGAACTCGCGCGGCTGTACGAAGCCATGCGCTACAGCGTGATGAATGGCGGCAAACGGGTTCGCCCGCTGCTGGCCTACGCCGCGTGCGAAGCGCTGGGCGGCAAGGCTGAGCAGGCCAACGGCGCAGCGTGCGCGGTGGAGCTGATTCACGCTTACTCCCTGGTGCATGACGATTTGCCGGCCATGGACGACGACGATCTGCGTCGCGGCCAGCCAACCACTCACAAAAAATTCGATGAAGCCTGCGCGATTCTGGCCGGTGACGGCTTGCAGAGCCTGGCCTTCAGCGCCCTGCTCGATCCGCGCCTGAGCAACTCTGACACTGATGTTCGCCTGCAAATGGTCAGCGCTCTCGCAGTGGCCGCAGGCCCGGCCGGCATGGTCGGCGGTCAAGCCATCGACCTCGGTTCGGTCGGTCTGAAACTCGATCAGAAAGCCCTCGAATACATGCACCGGCACAAGACCGGCGCCCTGATCGAGGTCAGCGTCAAACTCGGCGCCCTGGCCAGCGGCCGCGCCGAGAAGGACGAACTGAAGTCCTTGCAGACTTACGCGCAGGCCATCGGCCTGGCGTTCCAGGTGCAGGACGACATTCTCGACGTCGAAAGCGATACCGAAACCCTCGGCAAGCGCCAGGGCGCCGACATTGCTCGCGACAAACCGACTTATCCGGCCCTGCTCGGCCTCGACGCCGCCAAGGCTTACGCCCTGGAACTGCGTGATCAGGCCCTGCACGCGCTGCGACCGTTTGACGCGGCGGCCGAGCCGTTGCGCGATCTGGCCCGCTACATCGTCGACCGGCGCAGCTGACGGCGTATCCGCCAAGTTAAAACCAACGCGTGGGCAGGGGGCGATGCATCAGGTAAACTGCCGCATCTTTTATACCTATAACGATTCGCCTGATGCCCACGACGTTTCATGAGATTCCCCGCAAGCGCCCGACCACGCCCCTGCTCGACCGTGCCAACACGCCGGACGGCCTGCGCCGGTTAGGCGAAGCCGAGCTGGAAACCCTGGCCGATGAGTTGCGCCTGGAATTGCTCTACACGGTCGGTCAGACCGGCGGGCATTTCGGTGCTGGCCTGGGCGTCATCGAGCTGACTATCGCGTTGCATTACGTCTTCGACACCCCGGACGACCGGCTGGTGTGGGACGTGGGTCATCAGGCCTATCCGCACAAAATCCTCACCGGCCGTCGCGAGCGCATGGGCACCCTGCGCCAGAAGGACGGCGTCGCGGCCTTCCCGCGTCGTTCCGAGAGTGAGTACGACACCTTTGGCGTCGGCCACTCCAGCACATCGATCAGCGCAGCGCTGGGCATGGCCATTGCCGCCCGCCTGCAAAACAGTGATCGCAAGGCGATCGCCGTGATCGGCGATGGCGCACTGACCGCCGGCATGGCCTTCGAGGCGCTGAACCATGCGCCGGAAGTGGACGCCAACATGCTGGTGATCCTCAACGACAACGACATGTCGATCTCGCGCAACGTCGGCGGGCTGTCGAATTACCTGGCGAAGATCCTTTCCAGCCGCACTTACGCGAGCATGCGCGAAGGCAGCAAAAAGGTCCTGTCGCGCCTGCCCGGCGCCTGGGAAATCGCCCGGCGCACCGAAGAATACGCCAAAGGCATGCTGGTTCCCGGCACGCTGTTCGAAGAACTGGGCTGGAACTACATCGGCCCGATCGATGGCCACGACCTGCCGACCCTGATCGCCACCCTGCGCAACATGCGCGATCTGAAAGGCCCGCAATTCCTGCACGTGGTCACCAAAAAAGGCAAAGGCTTCGCCCCGGCGGAAGTCGACCCGATCGGTTACCACGCGATCACCAAACTCGAACCGCTGGACGCTCCGGCCGCCGCGCCAAAGAAAGCCGGCGGGCCGAAGTATTCCGGTGTGTTCGGTGAATGGCTATGCGACATGGCCGCGTCTGATCCGCGCTTGGTCGGCATCACTCCCGCGATGAAGGAAGGCTCCGACCTGGTGGCCTTCAGCGAGCGTTTCCCGCAGCGCTATTTCGATGTGGCGATTGCCGAGCAACACGCCGTCACCCTCGCTGCCGGCATGGCCTGCGAAGGCGCGAAACCGGTGGTGGCGATTTATTCGACGTTCCTGCAACGTGGCTACGACCAGCTTGTGCATGATGTGGCGGTGCAAAACCTCGACGTCCTGTTCGCCATCGACCGCGCGGGTCTGGTGGGCGAAGACGGCCCGACTCACGCGGGCAGCTTCGACCTGTCGTTCCTGCGCTGCATCCCCGGCATGCTGGTGATGACCCCGAGCGACGAAAACGAACTGCGCAAGATGCTCACCACCGGCCACTTGTTCAACGGCCCGGCGGCGGTGCGTTATCCGCGCGGCTCTGGCCCGAACGCGACGATCGAGAAAGACCTCGAGCCGATCGAAATCGGCAAGGGTGTGGTTCGTCGTCAGGGCAGCAACGTCGCCCTGCTGGTGTTCGGCGTGCAACTGGCCGAGGCGCTGAAAGTCGCCGAGACGCTGGATGCCACTGTGGTCGACATGCGTTTCGTCAAACCGCTCGATGAAGCACTGGTGCGCGAAATCGCTGGCAGCCATGAATTGCTGGTGACCATCGAAGAGAACGCGATCATGGGCGGTGCCGGTGGCGCCGTCAGCGAGTTTCTCGCCCGCGAAAACATCCTCAAGTCGATGCTGCACCTGGGCTTGCCGGACAGTTACGTCGAACACGCCAAGCCTGCGCAGATGCTGGCCGAGTGCGGGCTGGATGAGGCCGGGATCGAAGCGTCGGTGCGTGAGCGCTTGCAGCTGCTGAACCTCTGACCTACTGGATACACGCAATACCTGTGGGAGCGAGCCTGCTCGCGATAGCGGACTGACAGTCATCAATTCTTTGACTGACACACCGTCATCGCGAGCAGGCTCGCTCCCACATTGGTTTTTTGTGATCTTCAAATTTTGTTCGCTACAACGCGCCAACGGATTGCCCCATGAAACTCTCCCGCCTCGCCCTGACGCTGACCCTGCTGCCGGCCGGCCAACTGCTGGCCGACACCTTCGAACGCGACCAGGCCCTGAAGCTCCCCGACGTGCTGATCAGCGCCAACCGTCAGGTCGAAGCGCGCAATGACAGCAGCGCCGCCAACACCGTGTTCACCCGCGAAGACATCGATCGTCTGCAACCAAGCAACGTGACTGACTTGCTGCGTCGTGTGCCGGGCGTACAAGTCGGGCAAACCGGCGGGCGCGGCAGTCTGCCGGGGATTTACATTCGCGGCACCAAATCGGCCCAGAGCCTGGTGCTGGTCGACGGCCAGCGCATCGGCAACTCCACCTCCGGCGACAGCAACCTGCAACACATCAACATCGAACAGGTCGAGCGCGTGGAAGTGTTGCGCGGCTCCCGCTCGGTGATTTATGGCAGCGATGCGATTGGCGGGGTGATCCAGATCTTCACACGTCGCGGCGACAAGCAAGGCCTGCAACCACGAATGCACGTGGGTTTTGGCAGCAACCAGACTTGGGAACGCAGCCTCGGGCTGTCCGGCGGCGACGAGCAAACCCGATTCAACCTCGGCGCCAGCCTTGATGAAACCGCCGGCATCAATCGCACCCGCGAGTCGTATCCCAGCGATGGCGATCACGACGAGTACCGCAACAAATCGATGAGTCTGAGCCTGAGTCACGCCCTCACCGATGACATCGAAATCGGCGCCAACCTGCTGGATAACCGTGGCAAAAGCGAGTTCGACAATCCGTTCGGCCGCTTCGACATGGACACGTTCGAGTCAGTCCAGCAGCAGCCCTACAGCGACTTCGCGGTGAGCAGCGTCAGCAGTTACGTCGATGCGCGGATCAATGACCTGTGGAAAACCCGCGTCGAGTTCGGCCACAGCGAAAACCGCGAGAAGACCCTCGACAAGCTCAGCGATGAACGCAGTGTGTTCAACACGTACCGCGACTCGGTGAACTGGCAGAACGACCTGACCCTCGACGCGCGCAACAGCCTGATCCTCGGCGGCGACTGGTACGAGGACCGGGTCAACAGCAGCACGCCATTCGACGAGGACAGCCGCTGGAACCGCGCCGCGTTCATTCAACATCATTACCAGGCGGACAGTTTCTCCACCGAACTGGGCCTGCGCCGCGATCAGAACCAGCAGTTCGGTGGCCAGAACAGCTGGAGCGGCACCTTCACTCTGCCGCTGAATCCGGACAACGATGTATTGCTGACCTACAGTGAAGGCTTCCGCGCGCCGACGTTCAATGACCTGTATTACCCCGATTTCAGTAATCCGGATCTGAAACCCGAGACGTCGAAAAGCTACGAGCTGCAATGGCGCAGTCAGCTGACCGACACTGCTCGCCTGGAAGCTTCGCTTTACCGTACGGACCTGGAAGACGCGATTATTTTCGGCAGTAACAACCGGCCGCAGAACGTCGCGCAGGCACGCATCAACGGTTTCGAAGCGGCGTTGAAACAGGAACTGTTCGGCTGGCAGAGCAACCTCGGCGTAGCGATCATCGACCCGCGGGATCGCGACAGCGGCCACACCCTGGCTCGGCGCGCGCGGCGGACCTTGAGCCTGGATCTGGATCGGCAGTTCGACCGGCTAGGGCTCGGCGCCAGCTGGCAAGCGGTGAGCAGCAGCTATGACGATGAGAACAATCAGCAGCCGTTGGGCGGGTACGCGTTGCTGGGGTTGCGCAGCAGTTGGGAATTGAACCGTGAGATCAAGCTTGAGCTGAAGGTCGATAACCTGCTGGACAAGGGTTACAGCCGGGCGCTGTACAGCCATGAAGGTAGCCAGTATGGGTATCGCGAGGAAGGTCGGGCGTGGATGTTTGGGGTGACCTGGACACCAGAACTTTAGCCCACGATCGTTCCCACGCTCCGCGTGGGAATGCATCCCGTGACGCTCTGCGTCACATCAAGAGCGGACGCGGAGCGTCCATGGCGGCATTCCCACGCAGAGCGTGGGAACGATCAGCGTGAAGGCGAAATCAGCTGACAGAGATTGGCCGTCGCTTCGATCATCTGCCCACTCGGCCGCTCCAGGCCTTTATCCGTTACCAACAGCAATTGCCTCTGCGCCACTGCGGCAACCTGCGGCCAGGCTTTCCACGCATCAAGCTGCGCCTGATCGCTGGCCAGGATCACTTCTGGATTGCGTTGCAATACCGCTTCGACACTGACCTGCGGCGCCGGTAGCGTCAGGTCGGCAAACACATTGCGCGCCCCGCACACTTCAAGCGCATCGCTGATGATCTGCCCGCCACCCACGGTGTACAGCGGCCGATCCCAGACCTGGTAAAACACCCGCAATGGCACATCTCGACGATAACGCTGGCGCAGCGAATCCAGCCGCTGACGCAACTTTTCAGCCAATGAAACACCACGCTCCGGACGGCCGAGTTGTGAGGCGATCGCCTCAATCTGCGCAGTGAGTTGTTCAAGGTTGTGCGGTTCCGCCACGTAGGTCGGGATGTTCAACCGTTTGAGCTGTTCACGCTGGGCCGGGCCAACGCTGCCGGGCCAGAGCAACAACAGATCGGGCTTGAGACTGAGCAATTGCTCCATGTCCAGCTGGCCATAGCGGCCAACCGAAGGCAGGTCTTTGAGCTCGGCGGGACGCTCACCGGCATCCAGCACACCCACCAGCAGGTCAGCCGAACCCAGTTCAACAACGATTTCAGAAAGCGACGGCGCGAGGCTGACAACGCGTTCGACCGCCGCCGTCGGGCCACTGACGGCCAGCAGCAAAACCGCCAGCCAGACGGGCCGCATCAGCCGAGTTGACGCGGAATACGGTAGAGGTAAAACAGCACCAGGGTCGACAGCGCCAGCAGCATCAACGGCACGGCTTCGAGACCGACGAATACCGCCAGCGCAGCGATCCAGGCCGGCAGGCCGGCAGCCAGGAATGCCGTGCGACGCTTGGCAGCCAGGGCGATCCAGGCAGCAGGTTCTTCAGGGGTATCGAGGGCTTTTTGAGTGGCGATCAACGCGTGTTTGTAGCCGCCGAAGAATTTCAGGCTGACAAACATCGAAGCCACACCGGCGATGAACAATGGCATCGCCAGCACCGGCAGGATCGCCTCGCTCTGGCCGAATACGCCGTTGATCACGAACAGCGGCACCAAGGCCAGCGCCAGGTATTGCCACCAATTGACGGACAGTCGCCGCCGAACCTGACCGCGGGTCACGCCCGGTCTGCCTCGCCCTGGTGCTCGTTGCCCATCATGTGGTCGAGCTTGCTGGCCTTGGTGGCCAGGTAGAGTTTGTTATGCGGGTTATGACCGGTATGCAGCGGCACGCGCTCGGAGACCACGATGCCCATGTCGGTCAACGCTTTGACCTTGCGTGGGTTATTGGTCATCAGACGCAGGGATTTCACGCCCAAGTGCTGCAGCATCGGCAGGCACATGGCGTAGTCGCGCTGATCGGCGGCAAAGCCCAACTGTTCGTTGGCTTCAACGGTATCGGCGCCGCCATCTTGCAATTCATAGGCGCGGATCTTGTTCAGCAGGCCAATGCCACGACCTTCCTGACGCAAGTACAGCAACACGCCTCGGCCTTCACGGGCGATGGCCTGCAAGGCGGCCTCGAGTTGCGAGCCGCAGTCGCAACGCTGGCTGAACAAGGCATCGCCGGTCAGGCATTCGGAGTGCAACCGGCCGAGTACCGGGGCACCGTCGGCGAACTCACCCAGGCTCAGCACAACGTGCTCGCGCCCGTTTTCCTCATCGAGAAAGCCGTGCATGGTGAATTGCGCAAAAGGCGTTGGCAGCTTGGAAGCGGCGACAAAAACGACAGGCACCGGTGTGCTCCTGATCAATAAGTACTGGAGATTCGCAGACGCGGCATTGTAACAGCACGTTCCAACAGACGCTTAGGCTGAATTATGGGGCATAACAATCAAAAAGTTAGATCTCAAACCACCACAGCCCCCTGTGGGAGTAAGCCTGCTCGCGTTAGCGGTCTGTCTTTCACCATTGATGCCGGCTGATACACCGTCATCGCGAGCAGGCTCGCTCCCACAGGGTTAATCAAGCGCTACAGGGGTCCGCGCGAGCGAGCCATCCCTAGTCGCCTGTTTTTCCCGTCAGGCAAAAATCCAAACCAGCCCCTGCATCGCCAACCACGCAAACACCCCGGCCAATACATCATCGAGCATGATACCGACGCCGCCGTGCACATGCCGGTCGATCCAGTGAATCGGCCAAGGCTTGAGAATGTCGAAAAAGCGGAACACCAAAAATCCGGCGAGCAACCAATACCAGCCTTCCGGCACCAGCCAAAGGGTGATCCACATCCCGACCATTTCGTCCCAGACGATGCCTTCGTGGTCGTGTACCCGCAAATCGTCGGCGACCTTGCCGCACAGCCAGAAGCCAAACAGCATGGTGATGCCGAGCATCAGCCAGTAACCCCAATCGGGCAGCATCTGCCACAACGGGATAAAGGGCAGCGCAACTAACGAACCCCAGGTGCCCGGTGCTTTTGGCAAGGTGCCCGAGCCGAAGCCGAACGCCAGGAAATGCCACGGATTGCGCCATACCGAGGGCGGCACGAATTCCGCCGGGACCTGTTTGGGATGATCTGTCACGGTGTCTCCCGAAAATGTTGATAGCCCCGGCTTTGCGGGGTGATGTCTTGTCCGTCGGCGTCGAGCAGCACTACGCCCTGCCCCGTCACGACACGGCCGACCACATGGATCGGCCAGCCGTCCGCCAGCAATGATGACAACTCGGCGGGGGGCAAGGTAAAGGCCAGCACGTAATCGTCACCGCCGCTCAAGGCGGCTTGCTCAGCGCCAGACTGGCCGAGGAAGGCCAGCAGCGCCTTCGACAATGGCAGTTTACTGCGCTCTACCTGAACCCCGACTTTCGACGCCAGGGCAATGTGCCCGCAGTCGGCGAGCAGGCCATCGGAGATGTCCAGCGCCGCACTAGCTCTGCCGCGCAACGCCATGCCCAGGCCCAGCTGCGGTTGCGGAGACCAGTAATGGGCACGCAACGGATCAGCGATGGCCGCATCAGCCATTCGCTGACCGAGCACCAGCGGCAATGCACCCGCGGCGTTGCCAAGCTCACCGCCAACGCACAGCAAATCGCCTGGCTGCGCACCGCTGCGGGTCAACGCCAGACCTGCCGGCACACGACCGAACACGGTCATGGTCAGGCTCAATGGCCCACGGGTAGTATCCCCCCCCACCAGCGCCACACCGCAGCGCTGCGCCATGACGTTCAAACCACGGGCGTAGGCGTCCAGCCAATCGGTGGTCACCGTCGGCAAGGTCAGGGCAAGGGTAAAGGCAATGGGGGTGGCGCCCATGGCGGCCAGATCACTGACAGCCACAGCCAGCGAGCGCTGACCGAGCAGGAACGGGTCGCAAGGATCTGCGAAATGCACACCGGCAACCAGTGTGTCGGTAGAAATGGCCAACTGCTCCCCGGGAGGAACAGCTAGCAAGGCGCAGTCATCGCCGATCCCAAGGGCAACGCCTTCGCCGCCCTGCGCACAAGGCGCGGCGGCGAAGAAATTGCGGATCAGCTCAAACTCACCCATAGCGATTGCAAGCGCCAATCAGCGCTTGAACGCCTTCACTTCAGCTTCACGCAGACGCGGGGCCAGCTTGTCGAGTACACCGTTGACGAACTTGTGGCCGTCGGTGGAACCGAAGACTTTCGCCAGCTCGATACCTTCGTTGATCACAACGCGGTACGGCACGTCGACGCGCTTGAGCAGTTCCCAGGTCGACAGGCGCAGAACGGCCAGTTCAACCGGGTCCAGCTCTTCGATGGTGATGTCCAGGCACGGCGTCAGTGCAGCGTCGATTTCAGGCTTGTGAGCCGGAACGCCGTGCAGGATGTCGTGGAAGTACGCGGCATCGACATCGCTGAAATCGTTATCGACCCGAAACTGCGCTTCGATCTCGTTCAAAGATTGCTTGGCCATGTGCCATTGGTACAGCGCCTGAGTCGCGAGCTGACGGGCTTCGCGACGCTTGACGCTTTTCGATGGCTTGCCGGCATCCGCAGGCTTTGGATCGCGCGGGTTGAAACGATCGCTTTCGTCGCTAATCACTTGGCCTCCAACTGCGCCAGCAGGCTGACCATTTCCAGAGCGGACAGGGCAGCTTCAGCACCTTTGTTACCGGCCTTGGTGCCGGAACGTTCGATGGCTTGCTCGATGGAATCAACGGTCAGCACGCCAAATGCGACTGGAACGCCGAACTCCATGGACACCTGGGACAGGCCCTTGGTGCATTCGCCCGCCACGTATTCGAAGTGCGGAGTACCGCCACGAATGACCGCGCCCAGGGCGATGATTGCCGCGTATTCGCCCTTCTGAGCGACTTTCTGCGCAACCAGCGGAATTTCGAAGGCGCCAGGTGCGCGGATAATGGTGATGTCGCTTTCGCTCACGCCGTGGCGAACCAGGGCATCAACTGCACCGCTGACCAGGCTTTCAACGACGAAGCTGTTGAAACGGCCTACTACCAAAGCGTAGCGGCCTTTAGGGGCGATGAAGGTACCTTCGATGGTCTTCAGGGTCATTCGTTAGATCTCTTAAAGAGCCGGGACGCGTTTTCTACGCATCCCTCAGTGATGTGTTAACCGCGAATCAAGGACTGGAAACAACCGGTCATTATTCGGAGGGCACGTATTCTACAACTTCCAGATCGAAACCGGATATCGCATTAAATTTCATCGGCGCACTCATCAGGCGCATTTTGCGCACGCCCAGGTCCCGGAGGATCTGTGAACCGGCACCAACGATGCTGTAGGTGGTCGGTTTTTTCGCCGGAACGTGCTCCGCGGTTTCGCGGATATGCGCCAGCAACACGTCGCCATCGAGCGGGTGACCGAGCAACAGCACCACGCCACTGCCAGCCTCGGCAACCGCGGCCATCGCGGCGCGCAGGCTCCAGCGGCCAGGTTGCTTGACCATCAACAGGTCGCGCAGCGGGTCCATGTTGTGCACGCGAACCAGGGTCGGCTCTTCGGCGCACACGGTGCCCAGGGTCAGGGCCATGTGCACGTCGCCTTCCACGGAATCACGATAGGTCACCAGGTTGAATTGGCCCAGTTCGCTGTCCAGCGGCTGCTCGGCAATCCGCTGAACGGTACGTTCGTGGATCATCCGGTAGTGAATCAGGTCGGCGATGGTGCCGATCTTGATGTTGTGTTCGGCAGCAAACGCTTCCAGTTCGGCGCGACGGGACATGGTGCCGTCGTCGTTCATCACTTCGCAGATCACGCCGCTCGGCTCGAAACCGGCCATGCGCGCCAGGTCGCACGCCGCTTCGGTGTGGCCGGCGCGAGCGAGGGTGCCGCCGGCCTGGGCCATCAGCGGGAAGATGTGGCCGGGGCTGACGATGTCTTCAGCCTTGGCGTCTTTTGCGGCAGCGGCTTGCACGGTGCGCGCACGGTCAGCAGCAGAGATGCCGGTGGTCACGCCGGTGGCCGCTTCGATGGACACGGTGAACTTGGTGCCGAAGCCGGAACCGTTGCGCGGCGCCATCAAAGGCAGTTTCAGCAGTTCGCAGCGCTCGCGGCTCATCGGCATGCAGATCAGGCCACGGGCGTGCTTGGCCATGAAGTTGATGTGTTCAGGCTGGCAGCACTCGGCGGCCATGATCAGGTCGCCTTCGTTCTCGCGGTCTTCGTCATCCATGAGGATGACCATCTTGCCTTGGCGGATGTCTTCAACCAGTTCTTCGATGCTATTGAGCGCCACAAGGCACCCCCCTTCTTTCGAAATTTGAGCTTCAGGATTTGAGGTAGCCGTTGGCGGCCAGAAAGCTTTCAGTGATGTTTCCGGACTTTGCTGGCTCTGCGGCCTTGTCGCCCAACAGCAGGCGTTCCAGATAACGGGCAAGCAAGTCAACTTCAAGATTCACCCGGCGACCTGGCTGGTAAGACGCCATGATGGTTTCGCTCAGGGTGTGAGGAATGATCGTCAGCATGAACTCGGCGCCATCGACCGCGTTCACGGTCAGGCTGGTGCCGTCGACGGTGATCGAGCCTTTATGGGCGATGTACTTGGCCAGCTCTTTGGGAGCGCGGATGCGGAACTCCACAGCGCGAGCATTCTCGGTACGGGCAACCACTTCGCCCACGCCATCGACATGACCGCTGACCAGATGCCCGCCGAGGCGAGTGGTCGGGGTCAGGGCTTTTTCCAGGTTCACCGGGCTGCCGCTTTTCAGATCATTCATGGCGGTGCAGTCGAGGGTTTCGCGGCTGACGTCCGCCGCAAAGCCGTTGCCTGGCAATTCAACCGCGGTCAGGCACACGCCGTTGACTGCGATGCTGTCGCCCAGTTTGACGTCGCTCAGGTCGAGCTTGCCGGTTTCTACGTGAACCCGCACATCTCCGCCTTTTGGGGTCAATGCACGAATACTGCCGATGGATTCGATGATGCCGGTAAACATGGAGTCCTCCTCGAGAACAGGGCTGTCGCGTGGCGCAGGCCCGGAATTATACGCTCGCCGCTGGCGAAGGAATGGCGATGACTCGCCAGTCATCGCCAACCGCGCGGATTTCGGTGATTTTGAGTTCAGGCGCATCCTTCATTTGCGCGAGCGGCCAATCCAGCAACGGCCGCGCAGACGAACCTAAAAACTTGCCAGCGATGAAAATCTGAAACTCGTCCACCAGCCCTTGCTGAGCGAAAGCCCCGGCCAGACGCGGGCCCGCTTCGACCAACACTTCGTTGACCCCACGGGCGGCGAGTTCGACCAGCAGTTTGCGCAGGTCGACCAAGCCATCCTCGCCCGCCACGATCAGGCATTCCGGGCCATTGGCGTATTGCTCTTCAATCGCCATGCACGTGGCGACCAGCGCCGGGCCAGCCTTGAAGAACGGCGCGTCCAGCGGCACGCGCAGGCGACCGTCGATCAGCACGCGAAGCGGCGGGCGACTCATGGCCAGAGCGGTTTGCTCGGCGTCCAGGCCCAGCTCATCGGCACGCACAGTGAGACGGGCATTGTCTGCCAGCACCGTGTCGGCGCCGGTCAACACTACGCTGGCCTGCGCGCGCAGGCGTTGTACCGCCGAACGTGCCGCCGGGCCGGTGATCCATTGGCTTTCGCCGCTTTCCATCGCCGTGCGACCGTCGAGGCTCATGGCCAACTTGACCCGCACGAACGGCAAGCCGTGCTCCATGCGCTTGAGGAAACCTTCATTGAGCTTGCGCGCTTCGCCTTCCAGCACGCCGCTTTCAGTAGCAATGCCGGCCTGGGCCAGGCGCTGCATGCCTCGACCGGCCACCGACGGGTTCGGGTCTTGCATCGCCGCGACGACCCGAGCCACACCCGCATGTACCAGCGCGTCCGCACAAGGCGGCGTGCGTCCGTGGTGGCTGCAAGGTTCGAGGGTCACGTAAGCGGTGGCGCCTCGAGCCTTGTCGCCGGCGGCGTGCAGGGCGTGGACTTCGGCGTGGGGTTCGCCGGTGCGCACGTGCCAGCCTTCGCCGACGATTTGCCCGTCACGCACGATCACGCAGCCAACCCGCGGGTTGGGGTGGGTCGTGTAATGACCTTTGCGCGCCAGTTCCAGCGCGCGGGCCATGTAATGAGCGTCGAGGATGGCTTGTTCGGAAGTGGGGGTCATTCTTTCACCGGCTCACGGGCCAGGCGATCGATCTCTTCGCGGAACTCGTTGAGGTCCTGGAAGCGGCGATACACGGAGGCGAAACGAATGTAGGCGACTTCGTCGAGCTTTTGCAGCTCGGCCATCACCAGTTCACCGACGACAAGGGATTTAACCTCTCGCTCACCGGTGGCGCGCAGTTTGTGTTTGATGTGCACCAACGACGATTCCAGGCGCTCGACACTCACCGGGCGCTTCTCCAGCGCACGCTGCATGCCGGCGCGGAGTTTTTCTTCGTCGAACGGCTGGCGGCTGCCGTCGGTTTTGATCAGGCGCGGCAACACCAGTTCGGCCGTCTCGAACGTCGTGAAACGCTCGCCGCAGGCCAGGCATTCACGCCGGCGGCGTACCTGTTCGCCCTCGGCGACCAGACGCGAGTCGATGACCTTGGTGTCGTTGGCACCGCAGAAGGGACAGTGCATGGTGGCAGGCAACAAAAAAAGGGAGGGCCATGGTAGCGCATCCCCGTGGCAAGACAAGCCATAGGGTTTGCGGTATACAGACGGGCTATAGAGCTAGATCCATGGATTTCACCTTGCTGGAGCCGAAAATGTCCCTAAGACCGCTGGTTTTGCTCAGTCTTTTCAGCCTGCTGGTGGCCTGCAGCAGCGATGCGCCCAAGCCCCAGCCGCCGACGCCAGGCCCCGCGCCACAGGCCGCGCAGAAGAAAGCCAAGGAATCGGCCAACCTCGGCCCGTTGCCCGCGTATCAGCGTGAATTGAGCGGTACCTTGCAAGGCGTTCCGGCCGGTGCCGAAGTCGAGTTGGCGCTGCTGGTGATCGACGATAAGGACCGTCCGCAACAATTGCTGGCCAGTTCCAGTCTGATCGGCACCAATCAGATTCTGCCGTTTCACCTGCGTTTCAACCCGGAATCCTTCCCGGCCGGGGCCCGCGTTGAACTGCGTGGCCGCGCCAGCCAGTCCGGCCAGCTGATTTTGCATCTGCCGCCGCAAGTCATCACGCAGCCAACGACGCAAATGCTGGGTCAGCTGCAATTCGTCAAAGCGCCATGATTGCACCGTTCGACCTGCAACAGGCGCTGGGTGAACTGCTCGGTGACGCGCAGCTGGTTGCCTGTGAACTGCCGGACACCGATCTGAAGCTTTGGCTGATCGATGGCGACAACATGGACCGCGCATTCAGCCCGGAAGAAACCCGGCGAATTCTCCATGAGCCGCCTTATTGGAGTTTTTGCTGGGCCAGTGGGCTGGCGGTCGCCCGCTATCTCGCTGAATTCCCTGAATGGGTCAAAGGCAAGCGGGTGCTGGATTTCGGCGCCGGTTCCGGGGTGGCGGGGATTGCGGCGGTGAAGGCCGGAGCGTTGGAAGTAGTGGCCTGTGACCTCGACCCGCTGGCGATTGCGGCGTGCCGGGCGAATGCCGAACTCAACGGCGTACACCTCAACTACTCGACGGATTTTTTCGCCGAAGCGGATCGGTTTGATCTGATTCTGGTGGCCGACGTGCTGTACGACCGGGCGAATCTGCCGTTGCTCGATGAATTCCTCAGTCGCGGCCAGCAAGCCCTGGTGGCGGATTCACGGGTAAGGGATTTTCGCCACCCGTTGTATCAACGCATCGAGATGCTGGAAGCGATGACCTTGCCCGATCTGGCCGAGCCCGAAGAGTTTCGGCATGTGAGCCTTTACCACGCCACCCGAGCCTGATCGTTCCCACGCAGAGCGTGGGAACGATCGTGTTACGGCTTTCAGCAGCCCCTCGCGAAGCTTTATAGTGAGCCCATTCACGCTTTTACGAGATCCCCCATGAGTCAGGAAACGCCGTACATCTTCGACGCCACGACTGCCGATTTCGAGCAGTCGGTGATCGAGAACTCTTTCCACAAACCGGTGCTGGTGGATTTCTGGGCCGAATGGTGTGCGCCGTGCAAGGCCTTGATGCCGATGCTGCAAACCATCGCCGAGAGCTATCAGGGCGAGTTGCTGCTGGCCAAGGTCAACTGCGACGTCGAGCCGGACATCGTTTCGCGCTTCGGCATTCGCAGCCTGCCGACAGTGGTGCTGTTCAAGGACGGTCAGCCGGTGGACGGTTTTGCCGGTGCACAGCCGGAATCTGCGGTACGCGCAATGCTCGAACCACACGTGCAAATGCCACCGCCGACGGCTGCCGATCCGTTTGAGCAAGCTCAGGCGCTGTTCGATGACAATCGCTTTGCCGATGCCGAAGCCATCCTCAAAGTGCTGTTGGGCGAAGACAACACCAATGCCAAGGCGCTGATTCTCTACGCTCGCTGCCTCACCGAACGTGGCGAGTTGGGCGAAGCGCAAATCGTGCTCGACGCGGTCAAGACCGATGAACACAAGGCCGCGCTGGCCGGCGCCAAGGCGCAGATCCAGTTCCTCGGCCAGGCCAGGGATTTGCCGGATGCGGCAGACCTGAAAGCGCGCCTGGCAAAAAACCCGCAGGACGATGAAGCGGTTTATCAGCTGGCGATCCAGCAACTGGCCCGCCAGCAGTACGACGCAGCGCTGGATGGGTTGCTCAAGCTGTTCGTACGCAATCGCAGCTACAGCGAAGGCCTGCCGCACAAGACCTTGCTGCAGGTGTTCGAACTGCTGGGCAACGATCACCCGCTGGTGACCACGTACCGCCGCAAGTTGTTTGCCGCGTTGTATTAAGTAGCTGGTTCTTGCCAGCTGTAGAGCGGCGTATCCCCGCCGCTCGTCACCTTCACATCAGCGCAATGACGCAAACGCACCAGCAAGCGCTTGCCCGACGCCGCACTGCCGGTCAGCCCTTCCAGCTGATCGAGCAAATCCGGTCCGCTCAATTGCCCGGCCTTGCGCAGCAAATCCTTGGCGATCTGCCACAGCGCCTCATCCTGATTGACCGGTTTTGCCGGCGCAGCACTGGCCTCCGGTTTCACCACCTGCAACTGCGCACCGAGCCGTGCCCAGTCGCCGTCATCCATCTCCAGCGTCAAATCCACCGGCCAGTCGCCGATGCTTCCGCGTATACGCAACATAAGTCTGCTCCTGCACATTTCTGACTTGCATGCTCCCATGGGACTTGTGCAACGCCAAGCAGACGGTCAAACTCTCGGCACTTACGTTATAAGATTACATAACAAGTTCTTCATTTTACTTTTCGGAGACCCCACCATGCGCCGTCTGCTTCTCGCTTTGCCGTTTGCCCTGTTGCCGCTGGCGGTCGCCCACGCTGTTGATGAACATGATCATGAGCACGGCAGCCTCGACGCCCACGAACATGGTGTCGGTCGCCTGAACGCAGCGCTGGCTGGACAAACCCTGGAGCTGGAACTGGAAAGCCCGGCGATGAACCTGGTGGGTTTCGAACACGCCGCCAGCACCGATGCCGACAAAGCCAAAGTCGCCGCCGTTCGTGCGCAGCTTGAGAAACCGCTGGTGCTGTTCAACCTACCGAAAGCCGCCGGTTGCGTGGTGGCGACCCAAGAACTGGAAAGCCCGCTGTTCGGTGACAAGCCGGATGCCGATGAAGAGGCCAAGGGCGAACATCACCACGACCACAGCGAAATCCACGCTCATTATCAATTCAGCTGCTCGGCACCCGGCGCGCTGAAAAACCTGGACCTGGCGAATATCTTCAACACCTTCCCGGCGACCCAGAAAATTCAGGTACAACTGATCAGCCCGAGCGGGCAGCAAGGCGTAGAAGTGACGGCCAAGGCTGCCGCCCTGAAATTCTAAATTCACCGTAGAACCAATGTGGGAGCGGGCTTGCTCGCGAAAGCGGTGTCTCATACAACATTGATGTCGACTGATACACCGCTTTCGCGAGCAAGCCCGCTCCCACAGGGTTCACCACCAACCTGACCGGTTTCACATGACCCAAGCACTCATCGAACTGTCCGACCTGGGCTTCAGTTGGCCCGGTCATCCGCCGCTGCTGGATATCCCGGCGTTTCGCCTGGAGCCCGGCGAAACCCTGTTCCTCAAAGGTCCCAGCGGCAGCGGCAAGACCACCCTGCTCGGCCTGCTCGGCGGTGTGCAGAAGCCCAATCGCGGCAGCATCCGATTGCTGGGCCAGGAACTGACCGAACTTTCGGCCGGCGCTCGCGACCGCTTTCGGGTCGATCACACCGGCTACATCTTCCAGCAGTTCAACTTGCTGCCGTTTCTCTCGGTGCGCGAGAACGTCGAGTTGCCCTGCCACTTCTCCAAACTGCGCGCCGAACGGGCGATCCAGCGCCACGGCAGCGTCGATCAGGCGGCGGCCACCCTCCTCGCTCACTTGGGTTTGAAAGATGAAAGCATCCTCAGTCGTCGCGCCGATTCGCTGTCCATCGGCCAACAGCAACGGGTGGCCGCTGCGCGCGCGTTGATCGGTCAGCCTGAATTGGTGATCGCCGACGAACCGACCTCGGCCCTGGATTACGACGCCCGCGAGAATTTCCTTCGCTTGCTGTTCGCCGAATGCCGCGAAGCCGGGTCGAGCCTGCTGTTCGTCAGCCACGACCAAAGCCTGGCACCGCTGTTCGATCGCCACCTGTCGCTGGCCGATCTCAATCGCGCCGCCACCCCGTCCGAGGTCTGAGATGTATTTGTTTCGTCTAGCCATGGCCAGCCTGGCTAACCGCCGCTTCACCGCGATTCTCACCGCGTTCGCCATCGCCCTGTCGGTCTGCCTGCTGCTGGCGGTGGAGCGGGTGCGCACCGAAGCCAAGGCCAGTTTCGCCAGCACCATCAGCGGCACCGACCTGATCGTCGGCGCCCGTTCCGGCTCGGTGAACCTGTTGCTGTACTCGGTGTTCCGCATCGGCAACGCGACCAACAACATCCGCTGGGACAGCTTCGAACACTTCGCCAACAACCCGAAAGTGAAGTGGGCAATCCCGATGTCCCTCGGCGATTCCCATCGCGGCTACCGCGTGATGGGCACCACCGAGGCGTACTTCGAGCATTACCAATACGGTCATCGGCAACACCTGGAACTGGCCGACGGTCGCGCCTTCGCCACCGACCCGTTCGAGGTGGTACTCGGCGCCGAAGTGGCCGATGCGCTGCACTACAAACTCGGCGACAAACTGGTGCTGGCCCATGGCGTGGCAGTGATCAGCCTGGTCAAGCACGACGACAAGCCATTCACCGTAGTCGGCACTCTCAAACGCACCGGCACCCCGGTGGACCGCACCTTGCACATCAGCCTCGGCGGCATGGAAGCGATTCACGTCGACTGGCACAACGGCGTGCCGGCGCGCGGTAACGGTCGGATCAGTGCCGATCAGGCGCGCAACATGGACCTGACGCCGCAAGCGATCACTGCGTTCATGCTCGGCCTCAACAGCAAGATTTCGACCTTCGCGCTGCAACGTGAGATCAACGAATTCCGCGGTGAACCGATGCTGGCGATCCTGCCGGGCGTGGCGCTGCAAGAACTGTGGAGTTTGATGAGCACGGCGGAAAAAGCCTTGTTCGTGGTCTCGCTGTTCGTGGTGCTGACCGGGTTGATCGGCATGCTCACGGCGATCCTCACCAGCCTCAACGAACGCCGTCGGGAGATGGCGATTCTGCGATCGGTGGGTGCCCGGCCGTGGCACATCGCGACGTTGCTGGTGCTGGAGGCGTTTGCCTTGGCGCTGTCCGGCGTGATTGCCGGTGTAGCGCTGCTGTATGTGGGCGTCGCCTTGGCCCAAGGTTACGTGCAAGCCAATTACGGTTTGTATTTGCCGCTGGCCTGGCCGAGCGAATATGAATGGACGCTGCTCGGTGGCATCCTGATCGCCGCGTTGCTGATGGGCAGCGTGCCAGCCTGGCGCGCGTATCGCCAATCTTTGGCCGATGGCCTGTCGATCCGTTTATGAGGACGTTGAACATGCCCCGCATTGTGTTTGCGCTATTGATGCTGGTCGCCTTGCCCCTGTGGGCGGCCGAGCCGAAAGACCTGACCTGGTCGGAAATGATCCCGCCGGACGCTGCCCCTGAAGTGCCGAACATGACGCCGCTGCACGATCTTTCGCAGATGGGCAACGCGTTGGCCGCCGAATCGGCGCCAGCAGCCAAGCAAGACATGCCCAATGCGCCGGTGGTGAAAAGCCTCGACGGTCAGAACATTCGGCTGCCGGGTTACATCGTGCCGCTGGAGGTGAGTGAAGAAGGTCGCACCACGGAGTTTCTGCTGGTGCCTTACTTCGGCGCCTGCATCCATGTGCCGCCACCGCCGTCGAATCAGATCGTTCATGTCAAAAGCGAAGTCGGCGTGAAGCTGGATGAGCTGTATCAGCCGTACTGGATCGAAGGTGCGTTGCAGGTGAAAGCATCCACTAGCGAGTTGGCGGATGCCGGGTATCAGATGGAGGCTGACAAGATCTATGCGTATGAATTGCCGCAGTGACCGGCAGTTATGCAGTGTTTGATAGATAGCCTTCGCGAGCAAGCCCGCTCCCACATTGGATCTGTGCATCAACACAAATCCCTGTGGGAGCGAGCCTGCTCGCGATGAGGTCATCAAAGGTTCCACAAAAACCAGGGCCATCACTGTTTCATTGAGCTGAGTCAAAAGACCGTATCAGACGCCTCCGTACTATTGGACATCAAACATTTTTAACGTCCTTTGGAGCCCTCCATGCACAAGTCCTTGCTCAGCGCTTCGCTGTTTGCCCTCGCGCTCGCAGCACCGTTAGCCTACGCCCACGAAGCCGGCGATATCATCCTTCGTGCCGGCGCAATCACCGTCAACCCGGAAGCCGACAGCTCCAGCGTCAAGGTTGATCAAGGTCCGCTGAAGGGTGCCGATCTGGGTGGCAAGGCCACTATGAGCAGCGACACGCAACTGGGTCTGAACTTCGCTTACATGCTCAACAGCCACTGGGGGATCGAGCTGCTGGCGGCCTCGCCGTTCGAGCATGACGTGAAGCTCAAAGGCACCGCCCTGGGCGCAGCCAACGGCAAACTCGGTTCGCTGAAACACCTGCCACCGACGCTGAGCGTTGTGTACTACCCACTGGACTCGAAGTCCGCGTTCCAGCCGTATGTCGGTGCCGGTATCAACTACACCTGGATCTACGACGAGCACGTTAGCAGCGAAGCCAGCGCCAACGGTTTCAGCAATTTCAAGGCGGATAACTCCTGGGGCATGGCGTTTCAGGTCGGTGCCGACTACATGCTGACCGACACCATCATGATCAACGCCCAGGTGCGCTACATCGACATCGACACCACCGCGACCGTAGAAAACAACGCAGTGGCCCAAGGCACTCGCGCCAAGGTCGATGTGGACGTGGACCCGTTCATCTACATGGTTGGCCTGGGTTACAAGTTCTAAACCCGCCACACAAAAAAAAGGCGCCTTCGAAAGGCGCCTTTTTTGATCGTTCCCACGCTCTGCGTGGGAATGCCTCAATGGACGCTCTGCGTCCGCTCTTGGGACGCGGAGCGTCCCGGGCTGCATTCCCACGCGGAGCGTGGGAACGATCTATCGTCCCAACAACCGCGCCAGGCCGACATGCATCGGTGTCTGCTCAGGGCAGGTAAAGCGCTCCAGCAAACGCTGATTGTTCGCTCGCGAGTGGCGGATGTCACCGGAGCGCGCCGGGCCATGGCTCACCGGCGGCAATGGACCGACCACCGCGTCAAGGGCTTCAAGCATTTGCTTGAGGGTCGTGGCCTGGTTCCAGCCGACATTGACCGCACCGACTTCGACCTGCGGTTTCTCGATGGCTTGCACCAGCAAGTCGACCAGGTCTTCGACGTAGACGAAATCGCGAGTCTGCTCACCGTCACCGAACACCGTGATCGGCAGGCCCTTTTGTGCGCGTTCGCTGAAGATGCTGATCACCCCGGAATACGGCGAGGACGGATCCTGGCGCGGGCCGAAGATGTTGAAGAAGCGGAAAATCACCGGCTCCAGAGCATGCTGGCGACGGTAAAAATCGAAGTAATGCTCGCTCGCCAACTTGTCCGACGCGTAGGGCGTCAACGGTGCCTTGGGCGTGTCTTCGTCAATCGACTCGCCTTCGCCATTGTTGCCATAGACCGCTGCGCTGGACGCATACAGCACTCGCTTGACGCCGGCCTGGCGCATGGCTTCACAGACATTCAGCGAGCCAATGAAGTTGCTCTGGTGAGTCTTCACCGGATCATCCACCGACGCCTGCACCGACGCCACCGCGGCCAGGTGCGCCACTGCGCTGCAACCGACCATCGCCCGCGCCACCAGCGCAGCATCGGCGACATCGCCCACGATCAGTTCGACGCCTGGATTGTCCAGCGGCAAGTTGCTGCGTTTGCCCGTGGATAGGTCATCGAGGATGCGCACCGAATGGCCCTTGGCGAGCAAGGCATCGGTGAGGTGCGAACCGATGAAACCGGCGCCGCCGGTGATTAAAACAGGGCCGTCAGCCATGGCGATAAAACCTATCCAGTAAGCCCGGGAGTGCCGCGCGCCAGGCGCGGGGCTTGATCCCGAAAGTGTGCAGAATTTTCTTGCAGGCCAGCACCGCATGTTGCGGCTCTTCGGCGGCGTCGGGCCGGGCGGCGTGAGCCTGGGCGGTCGGCGCTTCGATGGCCAGCGGATGCAGGGCGCGTGCTTCGGTGAGGATCGCCTGCCCAAGTGCCAGCGGCGTGGTCGCCTCATGCCCGGCGTAATGGTAGGTGCCCCACAGCGGCGCCGAACAATCGAGTTGCTTGAGGACCGAGATGATCACTCGGGCGGCGTCGTCGACCGGCGTCGGATTGCCCCTGCGATCGTCGGCCATCAGCAATTCTTCCGGCAGTTCGGCGCGGCCGAGGAAACGTCCGAGGGTGCCGTCGGGGCTGTCATCCAGCAACCAGCCGAATCGCAGCAACACGTGTTGCGGGCAGGTGGCGCGAACGCTTTGTTCGATCCGCCACAAGGCTTGACCGCGCAGGCCCAAGGGCACTGGTTCGTCTTTTTCGCTGTAGGCCGTCGCCCGGGAACCATCGAACACCCGATAGCTCGATGGTTGCAGCAGCACGATGTTGTGATGCTGGCACAGTTCGGCCAGACGCTCGATCGCCCGTTCCTGCCCGGCCAGACGCTGTTCGCTGACCGTCTCCGCCTGAAACCAGTCGAAATAATAGGCGAGGTTGATCAACGCGTCTGGACGGGTGTCGTCGAGCAGCTGCGTCAGGCTCGCGGCATCCCAGCCGTCTTGCGGTGGGCGGGGGGCGAGGAAGCCGATGTCTTCCTCCGCACCGAGGCGAATCAGCGCCTGCCCAAGGGCATTTCCGCCGCCCAGTAACATAAGGCGCATTCGCATAGAGTCAGCAGGCCCAGTCTGATTGAAACAATGGCTTTATCGACACCGCTCGCGGGCGATGCCGTCGATCGTTGCCGGAATCGTTGCATTTTGCGGGTTTAGTGCGCAACCGTCATCCGTAAAGTGTAGATACCTGAGTTCTGCGGCGCCTGTTCTGGCCCCTTCGCGAGCAAGCCCGCTCCCACATTGGATCTCCTGTGTACTCATAATTTGTGACCGACACCGTTCAAATGTGGGAGCGGGCTTGCTCGCGAAGGGGCCCTAAGGACCACCAGAAGTCTTGAGCGGTACTTGCAACTTCCCCGACTCGCCCGCATAAATCAGGGCATGAATCTGCCAATCCCGACGGACAGCGCCCTGGCAGGCTTCCACCCCGCCGTCAGCGCCTGGTTCAGCAGCACCTTCCCGACGGTCACCGCCGCCCAGGCCCGGGCGTGGCCGTTGATCCGCCAGCAGCGTTCGACCCTGGTCGCCGCACCCACGGGCTCCGGCAAGACCCTCACCGCGTTCCTCGCGGTCATCGACGACCTGGTCCACCGCGCAATGGCCAACGGCGGCCATCTGCCGGATGAAACCCTGGTGGTCTACGTTTCGCCGCTGAAGGCCTTGTCCAACGACATCCAGATCAACCTGCAAAACCCGCTGGCCGGCATCACCGAGCAATTACGCGCAATGGGCCTGCCCGAACTGCAGATCAACACCGCCGTGCGCACCGGCGATACGCCGCAAAAAGACCGCTCGGCGATGCGCAAGATCGCCCCACACATTCTGGTGACCACCCCGGAATCCCTTTACGTGCTGCTCGGCTCCGACTCCGGCCGGCTGATGCTCAGTACCGCCCGCACGGTGATCGTCGACGAAATCCACGCCATCGCCGCCAGCAAGCGCGGCAGTCACCTGGCCCTGAGCCTCGAGCGACTGCAAGCGCTGTGCGCGCAACCGCTGATGCGGATCGGCCTGTCTGCCACGCAAAAACCCATCGAAGCCGTCTCGCAGTTTCTGGTTGGCCGTGATCGCGCGTGCGAAATCATCGACATCGGCCACGCCCGTCCGCGAGATCTGGACATCGAGGTGCCGCCCGTGCCGTTGTCGGCGGTGATGGCCAACGACATCTGGGAACTGGTCTACGACCGACTCGCCGTCCTCGCCCGCGAACACCGCACCACGCTGATTTTCGTCAACACCCGACGCCTCGCCGAACGCCTGAGCCGTCACTTGAGCGAACGCCTCGGCAAGGACGCGGTGGCCGCCCACCACGGCAGTCTGGCCAAGGAGTTTCGTCTCGACGCCGAACAGCGCCTCAAGCGCGGAGAGCTGCAAGTGCTGATCGCCACGGCGTCCCTGGAACTGGGGATCGATATCGGTGACGTGGACCTGGTCTGCCAGATTGCCTCGCCACGCTCGATTGCCGGGTTCCTGCAACGGGTCGGCCGCTCCGGGCACCAGGTCGGCGGCACGCCCAAGGGCCGTTTGTTCGCCACCACCCGCGACGACCTGATCGAGTGCGCCGCCCTGCTCGACTGCGTGCGGCGCGGCGAACTCGACACCTTACTGATCCCCAAGGCACCGCTGGACGTGCTGGCGCAGCAGATCATCGCCGAGGTCAGTTGCCAGGAATGGCAGGAGCAGGCGCTGCTGGAGATGTTCCGCAACGCCTCGCCCTACAGCGAGCTCGACGACAAACATTATCAGGCGCTGCTGCACATGCTCGCCGAAGGCTACAACGGTCGCCTGGGCATCCGCAGCGCTTACCTGCACCGCGACGCCGTGACCCGCACCCTGCGTGGTCGGCGGGGCGCCAAGCTGACGGCCGTGACCAGCGGCGGAACGATCCCGGACAACGCCGACTACAGCGTTTTACTCGAACCCCAAGGGCTGAACATCGGCAGCGTCAACGAAGACTTTGCGGTGGAAAGCATCGCCGGGGATGTCTTCCAGTTGGGCAACACCTCCTACCGGATTCTGCGGGTCGAAACCGGCAAGGTCCGGGTGGAAGACGCTCAGGGCCAACCGCCGACCATTCCCTTCTGGCTCGGCGAAGCGCCGGGGCGCAGCGCTGAACTGTCGTTCGCGGTGGCGCGCCTGCAAGCGCAACTCGATGCGCTGCTCGGCGCCACCCCCGGTGACTTGCAGCCCGCGACTGACTGGCTGACCGACACCCTCGGTCTGAACCTGGCCAGTGCCGAACAATTAGTCGATTACCTGGCCCGCGCGCGCCTGACTCTCGGCGCCCTGCCGTCACAGGACACGCTGCTGATGGAGCGGTTTTTCGACGAGTCCGGCGGCACGCAATTGATCATCCACACGCCGTTCGGCAGCCGCATCAATCGCGCCTGGGGCCTGGCCCTGCGCAAGCGTTTTTGCCGCACCTTCAACTTCGAATTGCAGGCCGCCGCCAGCGAAGACGCCATCGTCCTGTCACTGTCCACCGGCCACAGTTTTGAACTCGATGATGTCTGGCGTTACCTGCACAGCAACAGCGCCGAGCACACCCTGATTCAAGCCGTACTCGAGGCCCCGCTGTTCGGTGTGCGCTGGCGCTGGAATGCCGGGGTCGCGCTGGCGCTGCCACGCTACAGTGGCGGGCGCAAAGTCCCGCCGCAGATCCAGCGAATGAAAAGCGAAGACCTGATCGCCAGCGTGTTTCCCGACCAGATTGCCTGCGTGGAAAACCTCGCCGGCGAACGGGAAATTCCCGACCATCCCCTGGTGGAACAAACCCTCGACGATTGCCTGCACGAAGCCATGGACAGCGAAGGCTGGCTGGCGTTGTTGCGGCGCATGGAACGCGGTGAGATCCGCCTGATCAGCCGCGACCTGCCGGCGCCCTCGCCGCTGGCAGCGGAAATTCTCAGTGCCCGCCCCTACACCTTTCTCGACGATGCGCCGTTGGAAGAGCGCCGCACTCAGGCAGTGCTCAACCGCCGCTGGAGCGATCCACAGTCCACCGACGACCTCGGTGCGCTGGATGCTGACGCGATTCAAGCCGTGCGCGAGGAAGCCTGGCCAACGCCGACGGGTGCCGATGAAATGCATGAAGCGTTGATGAGCCTTGCGTGCATCTCCGACGCCGAGGCCTTGGCTAATCCAGACTGGCTCGAATGGCTGAATGCCCTGGCCGACAGCGGTCGCGCCAGCCGCTTGCAAGTCAATGCCGGGCAAGCGCTGTGGTTGGCACTGGAGCGGCTGACCTGCCTGCAAGCGATTTATCCACAAGCGATTTTGCAGCCACCGTTGGAGGCGTTGCCCGGGTTCGATGAAGTCTGGTCGGCGGACGAAGCGGTGCTGGAAGTGATTCGTGCGCGGCTCAGTGCCTTTGGCCCATTGCCGCTGAGCGCGATTGCCGAACCGCTCGGTTTACCGACGACTCAAGTCACCCAGGCGTTGGCGCAACTGGAACGCGAAGGCTATGTGCTGCGCGGTCAATTCACCCCCGGCACGGCGGAGGAAGAATGGTGCGAACGGCATTTGCTGGCGCGGATTCACCGCTACACCGTCAAGCGTCTTCGGCGGGAAATCGAGCCCGTAGCGTTACAGGATTTCATGCGGTTCCTGTTCGATTGGCAGCATCTGTCTGCCGCGGGCCAAGGCCAGGGCAGCGCAGTATTGCCCGCGATAGTCGGTCAGTTCGAAGGCTACCCCGCCGCCGCTTCAGCCTGGGACAGCGATATTTTGCCGGCGCGAATAAAAGACTATTCAGCGAGTTGGCTGGATGACCTGTGTCGCAGCGGCAAACTGGTGTGGACGCGACTGACCGCGCGCAACAAGAGCGCCAGCACGGCGCTGCGCAGCACACCGATTCTGCTGCTGCCGCGCAGCCAGGTCGGGTTGTGGAGCGGATTGACCGAACAGACACCCGCCAGCGAGCTGTCGCCCAAGACGCAAAAAGTTTATGAAGCACTCAGCCAACACGGTGCGCTGTTTTTCGATGAGCTGACTCACGAGGCTCATCTGCTGCGCTCGGAACTGGAAATCGCCTTGCAGGAATTGGTCGGCGCCGGGTTGGTGAATGCCGACAGCTTCGCCGGGCTGCGTGCACTGATTACGCCGGCCAGCAAACGCCAGAATCGCAGCAGCCGACGCGGGCGCGGAGCGTTTGTCGGCGGCATGGACGATGCCGGACGCTGGGCCTTGCTGCGACGCGGCGCACAAGCTCCGGTTGTGGAGAATAAACGTCCGGCACCGACGCCGACCGACACCCTTGAACACATCGCCATGACCTTGCTCCGGCGTTACGGCGTGGTGTTCTGGCGCTTGCTGGAAAGGGAAGCGGATTGGTTGCCAAGCTGGCGGGAATTGCTGCGCACTTTCCATCGGCTGGAAGCTCGAGGCGAGATTCGCGGCGGAAGGTTTGTCAGTGGCTTGGCCGGTGAGCAGTTTGCGCTGCCCGAGGCCATACCATTGTTGCGCGAGGTGCGGCGACGGCCGCATGACGGGAGTTTGATTGCCGTGTGCGGAGTTGATCCACTGAACCTCGCCGGGACGCTTTTACCGGGCGCAAAAGTACCGGCATTGGCGAGTAATCGATTGGTGTATCGAGATGGGTTGCCCGCCGCTGCCGAGATTGCCGGAAAGCAGATTTTCTGGCTGGAGCTGGATCAGCAATCGACTGCCGAGCTGCACAACAAACTCACCCGACACTGATCGTTCCCACGCTCCGCGTGGGAATGCCTCAAGGGACGCTCCGCGTTCCAGCTCACGAAAGGGACGCAGAGCGTCCCGGGCTGCACTCCCACGCGGAGCGTGGGAACGATCAGCTGTGTGGGGCTATTGGGTGCGCGGCTGATCCGGCAGGAACACCGATGAATGCTCCGATGCAAGCTCATCGCCTTGCAGCGGCTCGACAGCTTGCCGGGGCATCAACACCTGCTGTGGATAAGTCTGCGCGAAATGCACCCACGGGCTGTTATCCACAAGCTTTTTCAAACGCTGGTTGAACGCTCGACTCACTGCGTATTGCCCTCCCGACACGGTGCGAAACTGTGCCGTCAGCACCACGCCGTTGAGGTCCATCTTGTCGACACCAAACACATCCAGCGGCCCTTGCAGGTTGTACTTGAGGAACGCATCGTCGCGGATGGAATCCCCGGCCTCGCGGATCAACTCGATAGCCTTGTCGACATCGGTGTCGTAAGTGAATTGCACCGAGAAGAACGCATAGGCGAATTGCCGCGATTGATTGGTCACGGCCTTGATCTGACCGAACGGCACCGAGTGCACAAAGCCCTTGCCGTCGCGCAAGCGCAAGGTGCGGATGGTCAGGCCTTCGACGGTGCCGGCGTGGCCAGAGTCGAGGACCACCCAATCGCCAATCGACAACGTGTCTTCAATGATGATGAACAAGCCGGTGATCACATCCTGCACCAGCTGCTGGGAACCGAAACCGATCGCCAGCCCCACGACACCGGCACCGGCCAAAAACGGTGCAACGTTGATCCCCAGGTTAGCCATGGTGGTGATCGCGCAGATCACCACCAGAATGATTTTGATCGCGTTGCGCAGCAGCGGCAGGATGGTTTTGATCCGGGTGCTGGGCTGGCGCGCCGAGCGTTTGCTGACGGGTGGCTTCAGGGCTTCTTGAATCGCCGTGTCCAACACCACCCAGACCATCCAGGTCACCAGGAAAATCAAACCGATGCGGCTCAGGGAATCACTGATCGCCCGGCCGACCGAATTGCTCACCGCAAATTCGAACAGCGACACCCCCCAGATGCGCCCCAGGACATCGATGAACACAATCGCCAGGGCGATGCGCAGCAACGCGTGGGAAAGGCTGAGAAAGCGTTCCTTGTAGGCACTGCTGCGACGCACTGCCAACTCACTGCGCGACTTGAACAAATGATGAAGCGACGTACTGAGAAACACCGTCGCAATCAGCAAGACAGTAGTAAACAGCGCGCAGCGAAGCACTTCCTGGTTGTCATCGCCGATGCCGATCAGGTTGATCACCGACACCAGCACCATCAACAGAATCGGCCAGTACCAGAGCCCGGAAAAGATCCGCAGCATTTCACGCAAGGCCGGCTGACTGAGGCGCTGGGCCAACGGCAAAATGCGGATCAGATGGGCGACCGGACGGCGCATCTTGATCACCAGAATGCCAAAGGTGACCGAGGCCGCCACCCCGGTGAACACCGCGACGCTGCTGGTGAGATTGCCGCCAAGCAGACGGGCGATCTGCGGGCTGGTCAAGCCGTCGCTCAGCGCCACGAGGAAGCCCATCAAAATCAGCGGTCGTGGGCTGTACTGATGAATAAGCTGCACCGCCCGGCGCTTGTGGCCAGCGTTGAACAGCACCACCAGCGACAACAGCAACGACGCGGCGAAGATGCCGCTGCTGGTGGCATAGGCGAAACACAATGCCAGCGCCCGGCCGGCGGACACTTGCAGGAAGTGGCTGACGTACAGCGTCAGCGGCAGGCTGATCAGCGCCGGAACCGTGTAGGGCAACACATAACCGAGTAACGCCTGACCGCGCTCGCGAGTCAGCAACAGGCGGTTCTGGCATAGACGTTTGGCGAGCAGACCGCCAAGCAACCAGAGCAGCGCGAAAACACCCACCCACACACCGGACAACAGCAGGAAATCCCCCGCCACGCTCCAGCTCGAACGGGACGATGGATGATTGACCAGTCGATCCACCTCAACCGCTGCCCGGTCTGCCCGCAGACGCCAGGCATCCAGCAGGTCCTCGTTGAGATCGAGTTTTCCCTGGACTTGATCAATGCTCGAACTGATCGCCCCCAGCAAACCACCCTGTACCAGCGGTTCGGGGTGGGCCAGTGGTGTCGCGGCGGTGGCCGGCACACCCGGCACTGCGGCGGCAGCCTCCAGCTCGTTGCTGCCCAGAATCGCCAATGCCCCCAGTAGTATCGCGGTCTTGAACTTGAACAAACGCGGTGCTCCTGCAAAAGGGTCTGTAAGGAACTGATCGGGGAATTGTAGGCAAGTTCGGTTTTGGCCGTGAGATTGCAAGCCAATGCGACTCCCTGTGGCGAGGGGGCTTGCCCCCGTTCGACTGCGAAGCAGGCGTAAACCCATTGTTCGCGGTGTATCTGGAGAATACCGATTGACGGGTTTTGGGGCCGCTCCGCAGCCCAACGGGGGCAAGCCCCCTCGCCACAGGTAATTTTCAGCCCGAGGTGATCTTTGCGCGCAAGGCAAATATCAAATGCCCATCCCCCTATTTTTCCGCATAACCCAAACCCCGACACTGCGCTCCATCAATCAATCCACCGGAGTTGCAGTCATGCCCATTGCCTTGCTCGCGCTGACCCTCAGCGCCTTCGCCATCGGGACGACCGAGTTCGTCATCGTTGGCCTGTTACCCACCATCGGCGCCGACCTTGGCGTCAGCCTGCCGTCCGCCGGCCTGCTGGTCAGTCTCTACGCATTGGGCGTTGCCATTGGCGCCCCGGTGCTGACCGCCCTCACCGGCAAAGTCCCGCGCAAACTGCTGCTGTTGTCGCTGATGGTGCTGTTCACCCTGGGTAACCTGCTGGCCTGGAAAGCGCCGAGTTACGAGTCACTGATCATTGCGCGGATCGTTACCGGTCTGGCCCACGGGGTGTTCTTTTCGATTGGCTCGACCATCGCCACCAGCCTCGTGCCGAAAGAGAAAGCCGCCAGCGCGATCGCCATCATGTTCACCGGCCTGACGGTGGCCTTGGTGACCGGCGTGCCACTAGGGACGTTCATTGGTCAGCATTTCGGCTGGCGTGAAACCTTCCTCGCGGTGTCTGCGCTGGGGGTGATTGCGTTCATCGGCAGCCTGCTTTACGTGCCGAAAAACATTGCCCACAGCAAACCCGCTTCACTGTTGCAGCAATTGCAGGTGCTCAAGCAACCCCGTCTGCTGCTGGTGTACGCCATGACCGCGGTCGGTTACGGCGGCTCATTCATCGCGTTCACCTTCCTGGCACCGATTCTTCAGGACATTTCCGGCTTCAGCGCCAGCACCGTCAGCTTGGTGTTGCTGGTCTACGGCATCTCGGTGGCCGTCGGTAACATCTGGGGCGGCAAGCTGGCGGACAAACGCGGCCCGATCAGCGCCCTGAAAATCATCTTCGCCCTGCTCGCTGCCGTGTTGTTCGTACTGACCTTTACCGCTGGCAGCCCATGGCTGGCCCTGGCCACCGTGCTGGTCTGGGGCGCGGTTGCATTCGGCAACGTGCCGGGCCTGCAGGTTTACGTGGTGCGTCAGGCCGAACATCACACCCCGCATGCGGTGGACGTAGCGTCGGGCCTGAACATCGCCGCGTTCAACCTCGGCATCGCCGGTGGCGCGTGGGGCGGTGGCTTGATCGTTGCTCACATGGGCTTGATCCACACCGCGTGGATCGGGGGTCTGGTGGTGTTGGTGGCGTTGGCGCTGACCGCGTGGAGCGGTCGTCTTGATCGATTAGGTCCGGCATATGCCGAATCGGTTGAAGGTTTAACCCGAGTAGTCACAGGCCACTGATGCCCCTGTGGGAGCGGGCTTGCCCGCGATGGCGGCGGCACATCCAGCGATGATGTGACTGACACACCGCTTTCGCGAGCAAGCCCGCTCCCACATTTGATCTGCGGTGTTTTGTCGAGCGTGTACCGTCCGTAGCCCCGTCGAAACTTTCTCGCCTGCCGCGCAGTCATCAAAAGACAGGGCGGTCCGAAGACCATTAGACGGGAGGCGACATGGCGGCGATCCACATCGGCATTTCAGGCTGGCGCTACACGCCCTGGCGGGGGGAGTTCTACCCGAAGGGGCTGACCCACAAGCGCGAATTGCAATTCGCCTCACGGGCGGTCAACAGCATCGAAATCAATGGATCGTTTTACGCCCTGCAACGGCCGGAACGGTATGCCCAGTGGTACGCCGAAACCCCAAGGGGCTTCGTTTTCAGCGTCAAAGCCCCGCGCTTCATCACCCACATCAGGCGACTGCGAGACATCCATAAACCCTTGGCGAATTTCTTTGCGTCGGGGGTGCTGGAGCTCAAGGAAAAACTCGGCCCGATCCTCTGGCAATTCCCGCCCAACTTCAAATTCAATGCCGAGTTGTTCGAGACCTTTCTGGAACAGTTGCCCCGCAACACCGAAGAGGCCGCCGCCCTCGCCCGCCAGCATGATTCGCACCTGAACGGTCACGCCAGCCTGAAGGCCTATGGAAAAAAGCCTTTGCGCCATGCCATAGAAATCAGAAACGAGAGCTTCGTCGACCCCGCCTTCATCCGCCTGCTCAAACGCCACAATGCTGCGCTGGTTATCGCTGACACCGCCGGTAAATGGCCGTACCGCGAGGACCTCACCAGCGACTTCGTTTACCTGCGCCTGCACGGTGCCGAAGAACTCTATGCCAGCGGTTACACCCCCGAAGCACTGAAACGCTGGGGCGACCGGATCGAGGCTTGGCACCACGGCCGGCAACCGCCCGACCCGCAGCTGATCGCCCCCCGGCAAAAGCCCAAGGCGCGCAAATCCCGTGAGGTGTTTTGCTACTTTGACAACGACATCAAAGTCCGCGCGCCCTTCGATGCCCGCCGCTTGCTGGAGCGCTTTCACCTGGATAAAGACCTCGCCACCCGCCCCGGTGAACGGGCCGCCGAAGGAGTGCTGTCATGAGCATTCCCGAACAGGTCGGCCCTCGCGATGAACAGCCCCCCATCATCACCGCCGTGCGCCGCTTCACGGTGCTGACGGTCAACACGCACAAGGGGTTCACCGCGCTCAACCGGCGCTTTATCCTGCCGGAACTGCGCGAAGCGGTGCGCAGCGTGTCCGCTGACGTGGTGTTTTTGCAGGAAGTCCACGGCACTCACGAGCATCACCCTCAGCGCTACACCAATTGGCCGGCGATGCCGCAATACGAGTTCCTCGCCGACACCCTATGGCCGCAGTTTGCCTATGGGCGCAACGCAGTCTATCCGGCGGGCGATCACGGCAATGCACTGCTGTCGAAATTCCAGATCATTCGCCATGACAACCTCGACGTGTCCATCAGCGGTCACGAAAACCGCGGCATCCTGCATTGCGTGCTGCGCCTGCCCGGTGACGGCCAGGAAGTGCATGCCATTTGTGTGCATCTGGGCCTTCGCGAAACCCACCGCACCGAACAGCTCAAGTTGCTGGCCCGGCGCCTCGAAGAACTGCCCAGCGATGCCCCGGTGATCGTTGCCGGTGACTTCAACGATTGGCGCCAGCGTGCCGACGCGCTGCTCAAACCCAGCGGTCTGCGGGAGGTTTTCGCCGAACTCCACGGCAAGCCGGCGCGCAGTTTTCCAGCGCGCTTGCCGGCGTTGCGCCTTGACCGCATCTACGTGCGCAACCTCAAGGCCAGTCGGCCGCAAGTGCTGGCCGCGCGGCCCTGGTCACACCTTTCCGACCATGCACCGCTATCGGTGGAGATCGAGCTATGAGCACCCCATCGATGGATAAAACCAACGTGGAACACTTATCCACAACTCCGCCGATCCGTGAGCCGGGTGTGGTCGACGTCGAATATGGCTGGCAAGGCAACAACCGCGTAGAGCTGCTGGAAAACGGCGAAGAATATTTCCCTCGGGTGTTCGAAGCCATGCGTCAGGCCAAGACTGAAATTCTCCTGGAAACCTTCATTGTGTTTGAGGACAAGGTCGGTAATGAGCTGCAGGAAGTGCTGATTGCCGCGGCTCAACGCGGTGTGCGAATCACCGCCAGTCTCGACGGTTTTGGCTGCGGTGAACTGAGCACGCAATACCTCAGTACCTTGAGCGAGGCGGGCGTACGCATCCAGATTTTCGACCCGGCGCCCAAACATCTGGGCATCCGCACCAACTGGTTCCGACGTCTGCACCGCAAGATCGTGGTGGTCGACGGCACGATTGCCTTCATCGGCGGTATCAACTTTTCGGCCGACCATTTGGCTGACTTCGGCCCTGAGGCCAAGCAGGATTATTCCGTTGAAGTGCAAGGCCCGGCGGTGGCCGACATCCATCACTTCGCCTTGCTGCAAAGCGGTCGCCCGGCTCGCGCCAAATACTGGTGGCAACGACGCCGGCAACGGCGCTCAGAGCTGGCGTTCACCGATCATGACGGCCAGGTTCGCCTGGTGTACCGCGACAACGGCGAGCATCCGACCGACATCGAAGAGGTTTACCGACAGGTGCTGCGCAGTGCCCAGCGTCGGGTGGTGATCGCCAATGCCTACTTCTTTCCGGGCTATCGCCTGCTGCGCGAGATCCGCAACGCGGCACGTCGTGGTGTCGATGTGCGGCTGATCCTGCAAGGCCAGCCCGATCTGCTGGCGGCCAAACTCGCCGCGCGCATGACCTATGACTACCTGCTCGAATCCGGCGTAAAGATTTACGAATATTGCGACCGTCCGCTGCACGGTAAAGTCGCGCTGGTGGATGAGGATTGGAGCACGGTCGGTTCGAGCAACCTCGACCCCCTGAGCCTGTCCTTGAACCTGGAAGCCAATGTGTTGATCCGCGATCGCACCTTCAACCGCGATCTGTACGAGCGCCTCGAATACCTGAGTAAAAACCATTGCAAGGTCATGTCCGCCGACAAGTCCCCTCGCGGGCGGCTCTGGCACATGACCGTCGGCTTTCTGGTGTTTCACTTCCTGCGGCACTTCCCGGCCTGGGCCGGTTGGCTGCCGGCGCACAAGCCGCGCCTGAAACCCTTTTCCCATTCCGCCGGGAGTGACACCTGATGAGCCACTCTGATACGCAACCGGCGACCCATGCCGAAACGCCGCGCAAATCCCGCTGGAGCCGCTGGAAACGGCCTCTGACCATGCTGTTTTTCCTGGCGCTGATCGTCCTGTTCACGATGCTTGCCCAGCGCATCGAATGGGATGAAGTGTTCCACAACCTCACCGAGTTCAAGGTGCGCACGCTGATCATCGCGTCCGCTCTGACCGTGGTGAGTTTTCTGGTCTACGCCTGTTTCGACCTGATCGGTCGTACCTACATTCGCCAGGACCTGACCTGGAAGCAGATCTTGCCGGTGGGGATTATCAGCTATGCCTTCAACCTCAATCTGAGCGCTTGGGTCGGCGGTGTTGCCATGCGTTATCGGCTGTATTCGCGACTCGGGGTGAGCAAGGGCAACATCGCGAAAATTCTCGGGTTGAGCCTCGCGACGAACTGGTTCGGTTACATGGTGATTGCCGGTGCCGTGTTCAGCAGCGGACTGGTGCGAATGCCGCCAGGCTGGAAGCTGAGCAGCGGTGCGTTGCAAGGTGTGGGCGTGTTGTTGCTGGTGTTGAGCGCGTGCTATCTGGCCGCGTGTCAGTTTTCCAGGCGGCGGGAGTGGGCGATACGCGGGGTGGAAATCAACCTGCCGTCGTTGCGCATGGCGGTGCTGCAACTGGCCCTCGGGGCGCTGAACTGGTCGCTGATGGCGGCGGTGATTTTCACCTTGCTGCCGAGCAAGCTCGATTACCCGCTGGTGCTTGGGGTGTTGCTGATCAGCGCGATTGCCGGGGTCATCACGCACATACCTGCCGGGCTCGGCGTGCTTGAGGCGGTGTTCGTGGCGCTGCTGCAACATGAAGCGTCCCGAGGCAGCCTGGTGGCCGGATTGCTGGCCTATCGAGCGATCTATTTCATCTTGCCGCTACTGATTACCCTGGTGATGTACCTGATCGTGGAAGCCAAGGCCAAGTCGTTGCGGATCGAGAAGAAGCCGGGATGACGCCATCGCGACCCGACTTGCCCGCGAAGAATCCACCGCCAAACTTACGTCGATTGGATAATGCTCAATCGCTCGCCCACCACCATCTCGGTGATCCAGCCCACCAAAATCGAGGTGTACGCCTGTTGCGAAACAGGCTCGCTCAAGGCGTGATCGGCGCCGTCGATAATCCGGTGGGTCAGCGAGTGAGTCTGCTGACAGGCCGCACGGTAACTCATGATGGTCGCGTGGGGCACATAGTCGTCGGTCTCGGATTCGACCAGCAGCACATCACCGGTAAATTGCGAACACGCGTGCAGCGCACGGTTGCTGTCGGCGCGCACTAGCGTGCTGCGGTAATCACGTAGATCGAGCTTGTCCAGTTCACGTTTGGGCGTGTGCCATTGATCATCGCGATACAGCGCCGGCACCCGTAGCGCCAACCAGCGCACCGGGCGCAATGAGGTCAGGATCGAGGCCAGGTAACCGCCATAACTGGTGCCGACCACGGCAATCGCCGAGGTGTCGAGCGCCGGGTGCGCGAGCAAGCGGTCATACGCCGCCAGCAGGTCGCGCAGATTGTCTTCGCGGGTGACTCGATTGAGCGCAATACCGGTCCCGCCGGCGTGCCCGCGCAAGTCGAACGTCAGGCACACGCAACCCAGACCGGCGATGCCTTTGGCCCGTTCCAGGTCCCGCTCCTGGCTGCCGCCCCAACCGTGTACAAAGAGCACGCCGGGCACTTTTGATTTGGGGCTGAGAAAAGTCCCGATCATCTGTTCATCGTCGATGTCGATCTGAATGGTTTCGCTTCTAGCCGTCATAGGATTTAACCGTTACGTACTTGAGGAGAAAGTCACTGTTTTGCGCCGGCCCGCGATACACCTCGATGGCGTCTGCCGGCAGCGGCTGATCGGTGTAGGTCTCGACCGATGACACGCGAATGGCGCGCATCCCGGGGTCGTTGAGGAAACTCTGCAAGGCGGCCACTTCAGCGCCGCTGGCACCGCCGATCCGCCAGGACTGCTCGAGCACACCGCTGCGCTGTTTGCCGTTACTGTCCACGCCTTGGGCAATGTCGTAGTTGCGCCGCGAAGCGTAGAAACGGGGAAAAGCCTCATCCGCGGCACGGTCGAACACTTGCGCCTGGTGGATCGCCAGCCGGACGTCGTCCGGCAGTTCCAGTTCGAGCAGATCATCGTAATGACCCCGCACTACCAGCAAGTTGGACCCTCCATAAACCTGCTCGCCCTGACCGTCTTCAGTCAAGTATTGATCACCGCAATAACTCAGCACCGTGTCGCCGATAAAACTCTGACCGACGCTGTGGGTGATCACGTGATCCAGGTCCTGCTCCAGCACCACACCTTCGGTGAACAGCGTTTTAGCATCGGGTCTGGCAAGGAAGGCATCGAACTGGTCGAGGCTTTTGATCACTTCCTGACCGCGCCCGGCGCAGGCATGAATAGGCTTGATGCGGATCGGGCCGGTGTAGAGCAGGTGCTCTGCCGCGGGCCGCGCATCGTCCATGGAAAACACACTGAGACCGTCGAGCACCACGCTGCGCACACGTTCGGAAAACAACGGTGACCAGCCTTGCGGAGCGTGAGCATTTTTGTTGCGCAACCCGTGACTGATGGCCTTGGTGCAGATGAAATCATGCTCGACGTAACCGCCCCACATATCCTCCGGCCCCTTGACGCCTAACTGCCGGGCGGCAGCAGCGCCAACAAGGGTCTGGGTCGGCAACAGATACAGCTCTCGCCCGTTGTGCAGTGCCGGGTCGTAACTGCCGCCGTATTGAAGCCCCAGGATCTGCGCCAGCCAACGGGCCAGCGCACGATTGGTTTCCACTTCGTGCAACGGAGCATCGGCGTGCACGGAATGGGCGACCACCAGTTTCTTGCGATTTGCTGGGGTCATGCGTCCCCCTTCAATCTGCGCTTGATGAATGTAGTTGAAGGGGTGCAGAGATCAGGCCAACGGGGGCTCAGGACAAACGTTTTCCAAATCAGCCAGTTGCGAAAAACATGATGGCACCCTGCCTGTTTGATTCTGCACGACAGCCTTCAACATTCCGGCATTTTGCACGACCGAAGCCGTACACATTTTTGATCTGTTGTGATCTGGCTACCGAGTTACGGCAGTCGGTGTCACCCCAAACCGTGTCCGGTAATCACTCGGCGCCAACCCGGTAATCTTCTTGAACGTCGCCCGAAACGCACTCGGATCCTGATACCCCACCGTCCAGGCAATGTGATCGATGGTGCCGTTGGTAAATTCGAGCATTTCCCGGGCTTTGCCGACCCGCAGGTGCTGGCAATACTCGGTGGGCTTGAGCCCGGTTGCCGCACGAAATCGACGCAGGAACGTGCGCTCTTCCAGCCCTGCCCGCTCGGCCATCGTTGCCAGCGACACATCGGTCGCTCCGGTGCTCTGCAGCCAATGCTGGACCTTGAGAATCGAAGCGTCGCCATGGCTGAGAATGGGTGAAAAATTGCTGCCGCACTCACTCGCGCTGTCGCTGTGTTCCACCACCAGAAACCGCGCGGTACCGGTGGCGATGCTCGGCCCCAGCAGGCGGTTGACCAGGCGCAAACCCAGTTCGGACCAAGCCATCAGCCCGGCGGTGGTGATCAGGTCGCCGTCGTCGACGATGGGCGTGTCGGCCTTGAGCTTGATCGCCGGATAACGCTCGGCGAAGGCCTTGGCCGAGGTCCAGTGAGTGGTGGCGCTGCGACCGTCGAGCAGGCCGCTCTCGGCCAACAGAATAGACCCCACACAAACCCCGCCGAGTGTCGCGCCATTGGCGTGTTGCTGACGCAGCCAGCGAACCAGCCCCTGCGGGGCCTGGCCTTCGGAAAAACCGCCGATCGACGGCGGGATCAGCACCGCCACCAACGCACCGCCCGCAGTGGGATGACTGTCGTAGACCCGCTCGGGCGCCTGATCGCCATCAACCTGCCAATGGCTGACCCGCAGCAACGGCAATTGCACCGCCTGATGCTCGGCGGCAATCCGGTTCGCCACCCCGAACAAGTCCGTCAACCCATGCACCGCCGCCATTTGCGCACCCGGATAGATCAGCACGCCCAACTCGGCGATTGGCCTTTGTGCATCCATTGTCAGTTTTCCCCCTTCTATTGTCGGTGCGGCCAATCCTCGGACAGCCTGCCAGACCCAATACTTCACTCCACACCCAACAAGCACTTCGAGGAAACAGTCATGGCCAAGCAAGCACTCATCGTAGTCGATATCCAAAATGACTACTTCCCCCAAGGCAAGTGGCCGCTGGTCGGCGCCGACGCTGCTGCGGACAACGCCGTTCGTCTGCTCAAAGCCTTTCGCGACGCCGGTGATTCGGTGGTGCACATCCGCCACGAATTCACCTCCGACGAAGCGCCCTTCTTCACTCCGGGCTCAGAAGGCGCGAAGCTGCACCCCAAAGTCCTCAACCGTGCCGACGAGCCGGTCGTGCTCAAACACTTCGTCAACTCGTTCCGCGAAACCGGTCTGAAATCGATCCTCGACGAGCAAGGCATCAAGGAACTGGTGATCGTCGGCAGCATGAGCCACATGTGTATCGATGGCATCACCCACGCCGCCGCCGACTTTGGCTACACCGTCACAGTGATCCACGACGCCTGCGCTACTCGTGACCTGGAGTTCAACGGCGTCACAGTTCCGGCAGCCCACGTGCACGCTGCCTTCATGTCAGCCCTTGGTTTTGCCTACGCCAGCGTAGTGTCCACTGATGAGTTCCTGGCGGCGCATCACTGATCAACGCTTGCAATCCGACATTCCCGAAACAAGGAAGGCCAGTCGCGTGCGCACGTGACTGGCCTTTTTTCTGAGACTTACGGCCGAAAAGCCGGATAATGGCGACCAAATCGTCTAGCCGTTATTCTGGTAATCCCCCATGGAAATCAAGGTCAACTTTCTCGACAACCTTCGACTTGAAGCCAAGTTCGACGACTTCACGGTGGTGGCCGATCAACCTATCCGCTACAAAGGCGATGGCTCGGCACCGGGTCCGTTCGACTACTTCCTGGCGTCGTCGGCGTTGTGTGCCGCCTACTTTGTGAAGTTGTATTGCAGCACGCGCAATATCCCCACCGAGAACATCCGCCTGTCGCAGAACAATATTGTTGACCCGGAAAACCGTTACAACCAGATTTTCAAGATCCAGGTCGAGCTACCGGCGGACATCTCCGACAAGGACCGCCAAGGCATCCTGCGGTCCATCGACCGTTGCACCGTGAAAAAAGTGGTGCAAGCCGGGCCTGAGTTTGTGATCGAAGAGGTGGAAAACCTCGACGCCGATGCCCAGGCGTTGCTGATGCCTGCGTCCAATTCAGAGGCGCACACCTATATCGCGGGCAAGGATCTGCCGCTGGAGCAAACCATCGCCAACATGTCGGCCATCCTGGCGGACCTGGGCATGAAGATTGAAATCGCTTCGTGGCGCAATATCGTGCCCAACGTGTGGTCGCTGCATATCCGCGACGCGCACTCGCCGATGTGCTTTACCAACGGCAAGGGTGCGACCAAGGAAGGCGCGTTGGCGTCGGCGTTGGGCGAGTTTATCGAGCGACTCAACTGCAACTTCTTCTACAACGACCAGTTCTGGGGCGAAGACATCGCCAACGCTGCGTTTGTGCACTACCCGGACGAACGCTGGTTCAAGCCTGGCCGTAAAGATGAGCTGCCGACTGAGATTCTCGACGAGTATTGCCTGAAGATTTACAACCGCGACGGCGAGCTGCGTGGCTCCCATCTGATCGATACCAACTCGGGCAATGAAGAGCGCGGCATCTGTTCGTTGCCGTACGTGCGCCAGTCGGACGGCGAAGTGGTGTACTTCCCGTCCAACCTGATTGAAAACCTGTTCCTGAGCAACGGCATGAGTGCCGGTAATACACTGGCCGAAGCCCAGGTGCAGTGCCTGTCGGAGATCTTCGAGCGCGCGGTAAAGCGCGAAATCATCGAAGGCGAATTCGCACTCCCGGATGTGCCGGCCAGCGTGCTGGCGAAGTACCCCGCCATACTGGCCGGTATTCAGGCACTGGAAGAGCAGGGATTCCCTGTGTTGGTGAAGGATGCGTCCCTGGGGGGTGAATTCCCGGTGATGTGCGTCACGTTGATGAACCCGCGTACCGGCGGTGTGTTCGCCTCGTTCGGCGCGCACCCGAGCCTGGAAGTGGCGCTGGAACGCAGCCTGACCGAATTGCTGCAGGGCCGCAGCTTCGAAGGCCTCAACGACCTGCCCCAGCCGACGTTTGAAGGCCATGCGGTGACCGAGCCGAACAACTTCGTCGAGCACTTTATCGACTCCAGCGGCGTGGTGTCGTGGCGCTTCTTCAGTGCCAAATCGGATTACGAATTCGTGGAGTGGGACTTCTCCGGCCAGGGTGAAAACTCGAATGCCGAGGAAGCCGCGACCTTGTTCGGCATTCTCGAAGGCATGGGCAAGGAAGTGTACATGGCGGTCTACGAGCATATCGGCGCCAAGGCCTGCCGCATCCTCGTACCGGACTATTCGGAAATCTATCCCGCGGATGATCTGATCTGGGACAACACCAACAAAGCGCTGTTCTTCCGTGCCGACATCCTCAACCTGCATCGCCTGGACGAAGAAGAACTGCAATCGCTGGTTGAACGTCTGGTGGAAAGTGAGCTGGACGACTACACCGACATCACCAGCCTGATCGGCATCGAATTTGACGACAATACGGCGTGGGGCCAGCTGACGATCCTGGAGTTGAAGCTGCTGATTTATCTCGCCTTGCAGCAATATGAAGAGGCGAAAGAGGCGGTAGAAATGTTCCTGCAGTACAACGACAACACGGTTGAACGCGGCTTGTTCTACCAAGCGGTCAATGTGGTGCTGGAGATGAAGCTGGACGAAGACCTGGAACTGGAAGACTACGAGGCCAATTTCCGCCGGATGTTTGGCAACGAGCGCACGGATGCAGCGATCGGATCGGTAGACGGCAGCGTGCGTTTCCATGGCTTGACGCCGACCAGCTTGAAACTGGAGGGGCTCGACAGGCACCTGCGGTTGATCGATAGCTATAAGAAACTGCACTCGGCACGGGCCAATGTGACCGCGTTATTCAGTTAATAGCGCCAACAAAAAAGCGAAGCCAGATGGCTTTGCTTTTTTGTTACTGACTGGAGAACTGCGCGTTTCGCCGAAGCGGCAAAGCGGATTTTCGATCTGTGCCATTTATCAGATATCTGATCCCACCGATTGAATAAGGGGTCAGTCTTTAAATTGCTTCCATTCGTCGATCCCTGCGAGATTGCGCCGCCGGTTTTCCTGTGCATCGATCCTCTGGGAAGGAAACTTGTCTGCACCGACTGCCCAACGTGCCGTCGCTCGCGCCACCCTACGTCCAAAGCGCTCCGCGCTAAGCCTGTCGCCTGGATGCGGAGCGTTCTCCGCCGTGCCCTCATTCAGGCTTTGAGTCATCAGGCCTAGCCATGATCCGTTGACGTTCACGTCGTTGAAACCGCCATCGGGATAGTTGCCACCCGGCAAATCCCCGGCGCTTACCCACATCATTCCCATTTGCGCCGCGAAGATCGACATCTGCTGCAGCGTTACGAGCTTGTCGCCGGAGCGCGCTCCAGAGTTTGTGAACCCGGCGGCGATCTTGTCCTTCCACTCCTGGCTACGCCAAGGCGCGATACCAGCCTCGAGGAACAGCTTGAACAATCCATGGGCCGACCCCATGTAGGTGGGCGCACCAAAGATTATGGCGTCAGCCTCCGCTAGCCGGCTCATGACAGCATCATCACGCCACCTGCCATCACTACCGATCTGAGCGGGCACAATCTCGATGAGTTCGGCACATGTTCCCGCAACCATTGCTGCGCCTTGCTGGACATGCTCCGCGACAGTCCGTGTGTGTCCTCGTCCGGATGAATACACAATTACGACGATAGTCATTTATTTCTCCTGATTAGGACTGCCACTGGATACGGGTTGGTGCCGTAACTCTAAGACAACAGGTCACTATTCGCGAGGGCTAAAACCGTTGAACACCCAGCCACCACCCGATCACGCAATGGCCGGGCCGGACTCAGCGATAGACCGGAAAACGACGGCACAGCGCGACAACCTGTTCGCGCACGTGGTGCTCGACCTTGTCGCTTTCACCGTTTTCCAGGGCGTCCAGTACGTCGCATAACCAGCCGGCCACTTGCTCGCAAGCCTCCACATCAAACCCGCGGGTGGTCACCGCCGGGGTGCCGATACGAAGGCCGGAGGTCACAAACGGTGAGCGCGGGTCATTCGGCACCGAGTTTTTGTTGGCGGTGATAAAGGCACTGCTCAGGGCCGCGTCGGCCTCCTTGCCGGTGTATGGCTTGTCGGACAGGTCGATCAGCATCATGTGGTTGTCGGTGCCGCCCGAGACGATCTTGTACCCGCGCTTTTGCAACACCCCGGCCATGGCCCGGGCGTTGATGACCACTTGGGTCTGGTAAATTCTAAACTCCGGCGCAAGCGCTTCCTTGAACGCCACGGCCTTGGCCGCGATCTGGTGCATCAGCGGCCCACCCTGTACGCCGGGAAACACAGCGGAGTCGAGCTTTTTGTAGAAAGCTTCATCCTGTCCCTTGGACAAAATCAAACCGCCGCGTGGCCCGCGCAGGGTTTTGTGCGTGGTGCTGGTGACCACATGCGCATGGGGAAGCGGGTCCGGGTATTCGCCCGCGGCGACCAGCCCGGCGACGTGGGCCATATCGACCCAGAAGATAGCCCCTACCTTGTCGGCAATGCTGCGCATGCGTGCCCAGTCCTTGTACCGCGAATACGCGGAAAAACCACCGATCAACATTTTTGGGCGTGTCTGCAGTGCGATGCGCTCCATCTCGTCATAGTCAAGAAAGCCGGTTTTCGGGTTCAGTCCGTAAGGCACGATGGTGTAGTGACGCCCCGAAAAGTTGGCCGGGTTGCCGTGGGTCAGGTGACCGCCCTGGGCCAGGTTCATGCCCATCACCGTGTCACCGGGGTTGATCAGTGCCAGGAAGACCGCCGCGTTGGCCTGGGCGCCCGCATGGGGTTGCACGTTGGCGTAGTCGCAGTCGAACAAGGCCTTGACCCGCTTGATGGCCAGCCGCTCGGCCACATCGACGTATTCGCAGCCGCTGTAATAGCGCTTGCCGGGGTAGCCTTCGGCGTACTTGTTGGTGAGCACCGTGCTCTGGGTTTTCATCACCAGCGGGCTGGCATAGTTTTCCGAGGCGATCAGCTCGATATGGTCTTCCTGGCGATGCTCTTCGTTGTGAATCGATTCATACAGCTCAGGGTCGAAAGCGTTGAGGGTCAGCGTCGAGTCGTACATGGGCAAAGTGTCCTTGGTCAAGAATTCAAGCGGAGGGTGACAGCAGGCGCGTGATGCGCGCGGCGATGTCGTCGATCTGTGCGTCATCGCAGATCAGCGGCGCCCGTGAAAACTGTTGTCCATCACCAACACTTGCGGCTGGGTCACCTGCTCCTGCCATGGGATACGAAACAGGTTGGTCGTGTGCAGCAACACCGTGGCGCCCTGGCCTCGGCTGAACGAAACCGGTTGTCGGGCGGAGGTGTGCATGAGGTAAGCGGGTGCGGCGGGCATTGCGGACCTTCCTGTAGAGGGGGATCAACGGCTGGGAGTGATCGACAACAACGTGTCTTCACTGAGGGGGCGGGCATCGGCGGTCGGCCAGTAGTAGGTATCCGGCATGGCTCGGGCGCCGAAGATCGCCTGTCCGACGCGCACCACGGTCGCGCCCTCTTCAATGGCGATTTCAAAGTCGCCCGACATGCCCATCGACAGCTCTTGCAGCGACACCCCATCAGGGGCGCAATGACGCAAGCGGTCGCGCAATTCACGCAGCCGGACGAAGCATGGGCGCACCCGCACCGCGTCGGCCGAGAACAGCGCCAGCGTCATCAACCCGCGAACCCGCAGTGTCGGGAACGCTGGCATAGTCTCCAGGAAAGCCGCCACGTCATCGGGCGCCAGCCCGTACTTGCTGGCTTCGCCTGAGGTATTGACCTGGACGAACACGTCCATCTGCCGACCTTCAATGCGCAGGCGACGGTCCAGCGCCTCGGCCACCCGCAGGCTGTCCAGGGCCTGGAACTCACTGGCGAAGCGTGCGACCTGCTTGGCCTTGTTGGTCTGCAAGTGGCCGATCACCGACCATTGCAGGTCTTGCAGGTCGGTCATGGCTTCCCACTTGCGCTGTGCTTCCTGCACCTTGTTCTCGCCCAGCAGGCGGCAACCGGCGGCATAGGCCAGACGCAGATGAGCTTCATCAAAGGTTTTGCTGACCGGCAGCAAGCGCACACCGGCCGGGTCCCGCCCTACCCGATGGCACGCCTCGACAATGCGTTGCTGCACGGCGGCCAGGTTGCGGCGAAAGTCTTCGACACTGTCGGCCTGTGGGTAACGACCATGGCGCGCATGCAGGATGTTGAGGTCTTCGGTTTGATCAGGCATCAGTTGGCCGCTCCTTTGGTGGGCACTGCAACCGGTTCGGCCTGTGGCACCACAGTCTTTTCACGACGCGGCAACTGCCCATTGAGCACGGCGTAGGCCGCCAGGCCGATGACCAGGCCCCAGAACGCGCCGCCGATGCCCAACAGGGTGATATTGGCCGCGCAGGCCAGAAAGGTGATCAGCGACGCTTCCCGCGATTTCACGTCCGCCATGGCATTGGCCAGGCTCGCGCCGAGGGTGCCCAACAGTGCCAGCCCGGCCAGGGTGGTGATGAAGGTCGCCGGGAAGGCCATGAACACCGCCGCCAGGGTCACGCCGAAAATCCCCACCAGGATGTAGAAGATGCCCGCGGCCACGCCTGCGATCCAGCGCTTGGACGGGGCTTCAGACGCTTCCTTGCCAGTGCAGATGGCAGCCGTGATGGCCGCGATGTTGAAGGCATGGGAACCGAACGGCGCCATCAGCAAAGAACCCAGCCCGGTCACGCTGAGGATCGGGTTGGCACTGGTGTTGAACCCGTCATTGCGCAGCACCAGCATGCCCGGCATGTACTGCCCCGTGAGGGTGATCAGAAACAGCGGCAACGCCACGCTCAACAACGCATTGACCGAGAACTCGGGGCGTGTGAACACCGGTGTCGCAAACTCCAGCGCCAGCCCCGTGAAATCCACGCGCCCCTGCATCAGCAGAAAGCCAAGCCCCAGCACCAGAATGCCGACCACCGCATAGCGCGCACTCAAGCGCTTGAACGCGATGTAGGCGCCGATCAACACCCCGACCAATAACGGGTCGACGCTCATGCTGGCGAACGCACCGATGCCGAACTGCAACAAGATGCCGCCCAACAAGCCCGCTGCCACACCGGGCGGGATCAGGCGAACGGCTTTTTCAAAGTAGCCGGACAAGCCCAGCAGCACGAACGCTGTAGCCGAAATCATGTACGCCCCGATGGCCTCGGCGTACGGTGTGGTCGCCAAGGCGACGATCAAGAAAGCCGCCGCCGGGGTCGACCAGGCGGTGATGATCGGCTCGCGGCTCACCCAACTGAGGAACAGCCCGGTCACCCCTACCCCGATCGACACTGACCAAACCCACGACGCCGTCAACTCAGGGCTGAGCCCTGCGACCTTGGCGGCCTGAAACACCAGGATGAAGGTGCCGCCGTAATTGACGATCACCGAAATCAGCCCGGCAACCACCGGGTGCAGCAGGTCCCGCAGACGCAGGGACGAAAGGAATTGAGTAGATGACATAGGTCTTGGCTCCTTGCTGGACGATGTAATCCGGCCGCTGGCAAGCGATCATTTATAGCCGTTGAATGGCAGGTTTACCCCTGCGCGGCCTGGGGTGGCGAGGGCCAGAGTCTACGGATAAACTGGCCTGCCTTTACCTGCCAATTCATGGAAAGAGAGCAGACCACATGGCGAAGACCTTCGAGCTGGAAACCCTGAAGATGCGCCTCAACGACGCTGAGTTTCAGCTGCTGGATTTGCACCAGCGGATCCAACGTGCATTGCGTGCGCTGATTCTCGATGGGGCCCTCGACCCCGGCTTGAAACTGCCCGCCACGCGGGTGCTGTCCAAGTCATTGGGCTGCGCCCGCGACACCGTTGAGAACGCCTATGTGCAGTTGCATCGGGACGGGTTTATCGTGCGCCGCGAAGGCGCCGGCAGTTACGTCTGCGACACGGTGGGCGTCGAATTGCGCGGTGCCGGCCGCCGACGCCTCAAGGCTCAGGAAGTCAGGAGCAGTGTCGCCGCACCGGGCGCCGAACTCAGCCAACGCGGGCGGATGATCTTCGACACCGGCGGCGTGCGCGATCAGCAAGTCATCAAGGCATTCGCCACCGGCCTGCCTGAAACCCGCAACTTCCCGACGGATGTCTGGGAGCGTTTGCAGCGCCAGGTCATGAAGGACTATCGCGCGAACGTGCTGCTGCATGGCGATCCGCAAGGGGCCGAGCCCCTGCGCAAAGCGATTGCCACCTACCTGAACCTCGAACGCGGTGCCAAATGCTCCCCCGACCAGGTGCTGGTATTGAGCAGTACGCGTCAGGCGTTGTATCTGTGCGCGCAGTTGCTGGTGGACGCCGGCAAGCCGATCCTGCTGGAAAACCCCGGCTATTACGGCGCCCGCAAGGCCTTCGAAATCGCCGAAACCAAGGTGCTGCCCATTGATGTCGATGAACGGGGCATCCGCACCGACCTGCTGTACGCCGACCGCAGCGGCGCCAATTGCGTGTACGTCACGCCCTCGCACCAATACCCCACCGGCGTGACGTTGCCGCTGGAGCGGCGTCTTGAGTTGATCAATTGGGCGGCGCAAAAAGGCAAGTGGATCATCGAGGATGACTACGACAGCGAGTTCCATTACGACGGGCAACCCACGGCGTGTGTGCAGGGCCTGGACAAGTATCAGCGCACGCTCTACATCGGCACGTTCAGCAAGACGCTCTACCCCGGCCTGCGCATGGGGTATATGGTGCTGCCCCCCGAGCTGGTCAAACCCTTTGCCTATGCGCGCAGCATGATGGACGGCCACACTCCGCAAATGCTGCAACTGACGCTGGCGCGCTTTATGGAAGACGGCCATTACAACGCGCATGTCCGGGCCATGCGCAAGTTGTATGCCGGACGCCGGTCGATCATGCACGATGCCATCGGCAAGTACTTGAGCGCGGTGGTCACAGCCGAACTGCCGCCGGGCGGGTTGCAAATCCCCTGCTTGCTGAAAACCGGATGGTCCGAGGAAAAAACCATCCGCCAGGCCGCCACTGCCGGCGTGCAACTGTCCGGCCTCAGCGGCTTGTACGCGGGTGACCCGAAGCAACAGGGCTGGCTGCTGGGCTACTCCTCCCTGACTGCGTATGAAATCGAAGCTGCCATGTTGCGCCTGGCCAACGCGCTGAAAATCTAATGGTCCAGCGCATAATTCATCAGCAGCTGCACAGGGGCGAGGGAGCAAATTGCAGGTCAGCTTTACACGTGGCGAAAAAAAACCCTCCTGGCTTTATAGCAAAGAGGGTTTTCATCTAACTCTAAAAGATTCAGCGCGTAAGGAGTCTTAGCTCCTAAAGCCCCCGCTTACCTTTACCACCAAATATTAGGTAGGAATCAGAACGGGATATCGTCATCAAAGCTGTCGAAATCCGGAGCCGGTTGCGGAGCAGCCTGCTGTGGAGCCGGAGCCTGACGCGACTGTTGCGGTGCTGCCGACTGCTGCGGACGCGGAGCCTGCTGGCGTGGAGCCGGGGCGGACTGCTGATAGTTATTGCCCCCGCCTTGTTGGTCGCCCTGTTGTGGACGGCCGCCCAGCAGCTGCATGGTGCCTTGCATGTCGACCACGATTTCAGTGGTGTAACGCTTGATACCGTCTTTTTCCCACTCGCGGGTCTGCAGCTTGCCTTCGATGTAGACCTGCGAACCTTTGCGCAGGTACTCGCCGGCGATTTCGGCCACTTTGCCGAACATCGACACACGGTGCCATTCGGTCTTCTCGACCTTCTGACCGGTTTGCTTGTCGGTCCACTGTTCGCTGGTCGCCAGACTCAGGTTGGTCACGGCGTTACCGTTAGGCAAGTAGCGAACTTCGGGATCCTGGCCGCAAGTGCCGACCAATATGACTTTGTTAACCCCACGGGCCATAACGTTCTCCTAGGCTACGCACGCTGCCCCGGCCGGGTTGTTCACCAGGCGCTCAAGGGTGGTGCGATCCAATAGTTCTGTGTCCAATTTGATGTAAATCGCTGCTTCATCAGCAACGATCACCGCATCTGTTACCCCTACGACGGCCTTCAGGCGCTCAACCAGACCCGCTTCGCGGATCGCCTCGGGCGACAACGGCAAGCGCAGGCTCGTGACATAGGGTGGTTCGCGCATGGTAACAGCAAAGGCCAGCCAGAGGGCAGCCAGGCCGGCGCATCCAAGGAATACAACCGACAAACCGCCATGCTGGAACAGCCAACCGCCGAGGATGCCACCGAGCGCCGAGCCAAGGAACTGGCTGGTGGAATAAACCCCCATGGCCGTGCCCTTGCCGCCTGCCGGTGAAACCTTGCTGATCAGCGATGGCAGAGAAGCTTCCAGCAAGTTGAACGCGGTAAAGAACACCACCGTCCCGATCACCAGAGCTCGCAAGCTATCGCCGAACTGCCAGAAGAATAGCTCAGTGAGCATCAGCGTCGCGACGGCGCCGAGTAAAACTCGTTTCATTTTGCGTTTCTTCTCGCCGTAGATAATGAACGGGATCATGGCGAAGAAGGAAATCAGCAGCGCAGTGAGGTAGACCCACCAGTGCTGCTCTTTGGGCAGCCCGGCTTTTTCGACCAGCGCCAAAGGCAATGCGACGAAGCTCGACATCAACATCGCGTGCAACACAAAAATGCCCAGGTCCAGGCGCAGCAGGTCGGGGTGCTTGAGCGTCGGTATCAGCGCCTGGCGCGCAACGCCGGACTCACGGTGCTGCAATGGCCCGGTCGAACGCGGCACCATGAACATCACGATCACGATGCCGAACAGCGCCATGCCGCCCGTAGCGAAGAACAATCCGGACAGGCCGAAGGCGCGGGTCACCAACGGTCCTACAACCATCGCGACAGCGAACGACAGACCGATCGTCATGCCGATCATGGCCATGGCTTTGGTCCGATGCTGTTCACGGGTCAGGTCTGACAGCAACGCCATCACCGCCGCAGAAATCGCCCCGGCGCCTTGCAGGATTCGTCCGGCAATCACGCCCCAGATCGAATCGGCATTGGCCGCCAGCACGCTACCGAGGGCAAAAATGATCAAACCCAGGTAAATCACCGGACGACGGCCGATGCGGTCGGAAATGAAGCCGAAAGGAATCTGGAAGATCGCCTGGGTCAGGCCGTAGGCGCCAATTGCCAGGCCGATGAGGGCCGGGGTCGCGCCTGCCAGATCCATCCCATAGGTCGCCAGTACCGGCAACACCATGAACATGCCAAGCATACGGAAGGCGAACACCAGGGCCAGACCGCTTGCCGCGCGTGTCTCACTGCCACTCATGCGTTCGCTGTGGGGATCGTGCATGGAAAAACCTCATGTGAACCGGCGGCGATTCTACCAGTCCCATCGATTGACGGGGTATATCGCGACGCTTTGACGCGCTCTGCTGACAGACTCTTCATGTAAGCCTGCAACCCGCTCATTCGATAGTGTGCATCCATCCAGTATTTGGCCGTATACTCCTACGTTTTCGACGCCCGCCGAGCGAGGCCACTTTGGACAAGATCCTGATTCGTGGGGCCCGAACCCACAACCTGAAGAACATCGACCTGACCCTGCCACGGGACAAACTGATCGTCATCACCGGCCTGTCCGGCTCCGGGAAATCATCCCTGGCATTCGACACGCTGTACGCCGAAGGCCAGCGCCGCTACGTCGAATCGCTGTCGGCCTATGCCCGGCAATTTTTGTCGATGATGGAAAAGCCTGACGTCGACACCATTGAAGGTCTGTCGCCAGCGATCTCCATCGAACAGAAGTCGACCTCGCACAACCCGCGTTCGACGGTCGGCACCATTACCGAAATCTACGACTACCTGCGCCTGCTTTACGCTCGCGTGGGTATTCCGCGTTGCCCGGATCACGATATTCCGCTGGAAGCGCAGACCGTCAGCCAAATGGTCGACCTGGTCCTCGCCCAACCGGAGGGCAGCAAACTCATGTTGCTGGCCCCGGTGATTCGCGAGCGTAAAGGCGAACACCTTTCGGTCTTCGAAGAACTGCGCGCCCAGGGCTTTGTGCGAGCCCGGGTCAACGGCCGGCTCTGTGAGCTGGACGAATTGCCGAAGTTGGATAAGCAGAAGAAGCACTCGATCGATGTGGTGGTCGACCGCTTCAAGGTCCGCGCAGACCTGCAGCAACGCCTGGCCGAATCGTTCGAAACCGCGCTGAAGCTGGCGGACGGCATCGCCCTGGTCGCGCCGATGGACGACGAGCCCGGCGAAGAAATCATCTTCTCCGCGCGCTTCGCCTGCCCGATCTGTGGCCATGCCATCAGCGAGCTGGAACCCAAGCTGTTCTCCTTCAACAACCCGGCTGGCGCTTGCCCGACTTGCGATGGCCTGGGGGTCAAGCAGTTCTTCGACATCAAGCGATTGGTCAATGGTGAACTGACGCTGGCCGAGGGTGCGATTCGCGGGTGGGATCGGCGCAACGTCTATTACTTCCAGATGCTCGGCTCGCTGGCTTCGCACTACAAGTTCAGCCTGGAAGTACCGTTCAACGAACTGTCGGCCGATCAGCAGAAGTTCATCCTCCACGGTAGCGGGTCGCAGAACGTCGACTTCAAATACCTGAACGACCGTGGCGACATCGTCAAACGCTCGCACCCGTTCGAAGGCATCGTGCCGAATCTGGAACGCCGCTACCGCGAAACCGAGTCCGCCTCGGTGCGTGAAGAGCTGGCCAAGTTCCTCAGCACCCAGCATTGCCCGGATTGCCGAGGCACTCGTCTGCGGCGCGAGGCGCGGCATGTGTGGGTGGGCGAGAAGACGCTGCCGGCGGTGACCAATCTGCCGATTGGCGATGCCTGTGAATATTTCGGCGGACTGAAACTCACTGGCCGTCGCGGTGAAATTGCCGACAAGATTCTCAAGGAAATTCGCGAGCGACTGCAGTTCCTGGTCAACGTCGGCCTGGACTATTTGTCGCTGGATCGCAGCGCCGACACGTTGTCCGGTGGTGAAGCGCAGCGTATCCGCCTAGCCAGCCAGATCGGCGCTGGCCTGGTGGGCGTTCTGTACATTCTCGACGAACCATCGATTGGTTTGCACCAGCGGGACAACGATCGACTGCTCGGCACCCTCAAGCATCTGCGTGATATCGGCAACACGGTGATCGTGGTCGAGCACGACGAAGATGCGATTCGCCTGGCTGACTACGTGGTGGATATCGGTCCGGGCGCAGGTGTACACGGCGGGCATATTGTCGCCGAAGGTACGCCCGCCGAAGTCATGGCTCACCCAGATTCGCTGACCGGCAAATACCTGTCGGGCCGGGTGAAGATTGCAGTCCCGGCCAAACGCACGCCGCGTAACAAGAAGTTGTCGCTGTCCCTCAAGGGCGCCCGTGGCAACAACTTGCGCAATGTCGATCTGGACATTCCAATCGGCCTGCTGACCTGTGTCACCGGCGTGTCCGGCTCGGGCAAGTCGACGCTGATCAACAACACCCTGTTCCCACTTAGCGCTACGGCATTGAACGGTGCGACGACGCTCGAAGCGGCCGCTCACGACAGCATCAAAGGTCTGGAGCATCTGGATAAGGTTGTCGATATCGACCAGAGCCCGATCGGTCGAACGCCACGCTCCAACCCCGCGACCTATACCGGGTTGTTCACACCGATCCGCGAACTGTTCGCCGGTGTCCCGGAGTCCCGCTCCCGCGGTTATGGTCCTGGACGTTTCTCCTTCAACGTGAAGGGCGGACGCTGCGAAGCGTGCCAGGGCGATGGCCTGATCAAAGTGGAAATGCACTTCCTGCCGGACATCTATGTCCCGTGCGACGTCTGCAAGAGCAAGCGCTACAACCGCGAAACCCTGGAAATCAAGTACAAAGGCAAGAGCATCCACGAAACCCTCGAAATGACGATCGAGGAAGCACGGGTGTTCTTCGACGCGGTTCCGGCCTTGGCGCGCAAGCTTCAGACACTGATGGATGTCGGCCTGTCGTACATCAAGCTCGGGCAATCAGCGACCACGCTGTCGGGGGGTGAAGCCCAGCGGGTGAAGCTGTCCCGTGAACTGTCCAAGCGCGATACCGGCAAGACGCTGTACATCCTCGATGAGCCGACGACCGGCCTGCACTTTGCGGATATCCAGCAACTGCTCGACGTTTTGCATCGATTGCGCGACCACGGCAACACTGTGGTGGTGATCGAACATAACCTTGATGTGATCAAGACGGCCGACTGGCTGGTGGATCTTGGGCCGGAAGGCGGTTCCAAGGGCGGACAGATCATCGCCGTCGGTACTCCAGAGGAAGTGTCGGAGATGAAACAGTCGCACACCGGCTTCTATCTCAAACCGCTGTTGGCACGCGACAAGGCCTGAATCGGGCCCACGAAAAAGCCCCTGTCACTTCATCGGTGACAGGGGCTTTTTTTGTATCGGTGCAATCAGGCGTGGGATTGCAGGTAGTTCTCAAGACCGATCAACTTGATCAGACCCATCTGCTTTTCAAGCCAGTAGGTGTGGTCTTCTTCGGTGTCATGCAATTGAACCCGCAGCATCTCGCGGCTGACATAGTCTTTGTGCTGCTCGCAGAGCTTGATGCCCTTGCAAAGCGCGGCGCGGACTTTGTATTCCAGTCGCAGGTCAGCGGCGAGCATGTCCGGTACGGTAGTGCCGACATCAAGGTCGTCCGGACGCATGCGTGGCGTGCCTTCGAGCATCAGAATTCGACGCATCAGGGCATCAGCGTGCCCGGCTTCTTCTTCCATCTCGTGGTTGATACGTTCGTAGAGCTTGGTGAAACCCCAGTCCTCATACATCCGCGAATGGACGAAATATTGATCACGGGCTGCCAGTTCGCCGGCCAGCAACGTGTTGAGGTAATCGATTACGTCTGGGTGGCCTTGCATCGCCCTACATCTCCCTGCTTGAAAGTCTGTAGTTTGAACCAAGCAGACTGTTTGGTCACTCTGCTTGCGCGATAAAAGCGAAGATATTCTGAGAAAAGTGGTTCAAATAACGCAAAAACCGCCCTAATGAGGGCGGTTCTGCTTCTCGTTTAGACTTCGTTAAGCTGTACGCCCAACGCCTTTGCGATTGCTTCTCCGTACGCCGGGTCAGCCTTGAAAAAGTGCTGCAGTTGACGATCGATCACGTCACCGGAAACGCCCGCCATGGCACCGGCAATGTTGTTAATCAGCAGCGATTTCTGCGCATCGCTCATCAGACGGAACAGCGCACCCGCATGACTGTAGTAGTCAGTATCTTCGCGATGATCGTAACGATCGGCCGCACCACTCAGCGCTAGCGCTGGCTCGACGTAGCGAGGCGCTTGTTTCGGCGACTCGATGTAGCTGTTCGGCTCGTAGTTAGGGGTCGCACCACCATTGCTGCCAAACGCCATCGATCCGTCGCGCTGATAGCTATTCACCGGACTACGAGGCGCGTTCACCGGCAGCTGCTGGTGGTTGGTGCCAACGCGGTAGCGGTGAGCATCGGCGTAAGCGAATACTCGACCTTGCAGCATGCGGTCAGGCGACAAGCCAACACCCGGCACCATGTTGCTCGGCCCGAACGCCGCTTGCTCGACTTCAGCAAAATAGTTCTGCGGGTTGCGGTTAAGCTCAAGTTCGCCCACTTCGATCAGCGGAAACTCTTTCTGCGACCAGGTCTTGGTCACGTCAAACGGGTTCTCGTAGTGTGCTGCGGCCTGAGCCTCGGTCATGATCTGGATGCACACGCGCCATTTCGGGAATTCACCGCGCTCGATCGCGCCGAACAGATCACGCTGTGCGTAATCTGGATCGGTACCCGCCAGGCGTGCTGCTTCTGCTGGTGCCAGGTTTTTAATCCCTTGCTTGGTCTTGTAGTGCCACTTCACCCAGTGACGCTCGCCATTTGCGTTGATCAGGCTGTAGGTGTGGCTGCCGAAGCCGTGCATGTGACGGTAGCCATCGGGGATGCCACGGTCCGAGAACAGAATGGTGACCTGGTGCAACGCCTCAGGTGAGTGCGACCAAAAGTCCCACATCATTTGTGCGCTTTTCAGATTGCTTTGCGACAGACGTTTTTGGGTATGAATAAAGTCCGGGAATTTCAAAGGATCGCGGATGAAGAACACTGGCGTGTTGTTGCCGACGATGTCCCAGTTGCCTTCTTCGGTGTAGAACTTCAGCGCGAAACCACGTGGATCGCGCTCGGTGTCGGCCGAACCACGCTCACCGCCCACGGTGGAAAAACGCAGAAAGGTTGGGGTTTGCTTGCCAACTGTTTCAAACAGTTTGGCGCTGGTGTACTCGGTGATGTCCCGAGTGACGGTGAACGTACCGTAAGCTCCCGAACCTTTGGCGTGTACGCGGCGCTCAGGGATGTTTTCGCGGTTGAAGTGAGCAAGCTTCTCGATCAGGTGAAAGTCGTCGAGCAGCAGCGGGCCACGAGGGCCGGCGGAACGAGAATTCTGGTTATCAGCGACAGGAGCGCCACTGGCGGTGGTAAGGGTTTTATTTGGGCTCATGCGATATCTTCCTTTGTCAGTCTTTCCTACTGCCGGCTAATCGGCTGAGAGGGAGTATTGATCATCAACATGACACCATCAAATTCATTAAATTGTGAGAATCGATAGATAAATACTAATTAGGCTTTATCGCTTTGTTTTTTCGATACTTTTTGAGCGCGCACAAAAAACCGGGCACTAGGCCCGGTTCTTCGTTTCAGACTGACGTCTTACTCAGCGGATACAGCTTCACCACCGGCAGGACGATCAACCAACTCGACGTACGCCATAGGCGCGTTGTCGCCAGTGCGGAAACCGCACTTGAGGATGCGCAGGTAGCCACCCTCACGGGTAGCGTAACGCTTGCCCAGGTCGTTGAAGAGCTTACCAACGATAGCTTTCGAACGAGTACGGTCGAAAGCCAGACGGCGGTTAGCCAGGCTGTCTGTCTTGGCCAAAGTGATCAGCGGCTCAGCAACGCGACGCAGTTCTTTAGCTTTCGGCAGTGTAGTTTTGATCAGCTCGTGCTCGAACAGCGACACTGCCATGTTTTGAAACATGGCCTTGCGGTGCGAGCTAGTGCGGCTCAGGTGACGACCACTTTTACGATGACGCATGGTTCATTCCTTACCAAACACGACGTTCGGTGATTACGACGATCAGGCAGTCGCCTTGTCGTCCTTCTTAAGACTTGCAGGCGGCCAGTTGTCGAGGCGCATGCCGAGGGACAGACCGCGGGAGGCCAGAACGTCCTTGATTTCAGTCAAGGATTTCTTGCCAAGGTTCGGAGTCTTCAACAGCTCTACTTCGGTACGCTGAATCAGGTCACCGATGTAGTAGATGTTTTCCGCCTTAAGGCAGTTAGCCGAACGTACAGTCAGTTCCAGATCGTCAACCGGGCGAAGCAGGATCGGATCGATCTCGTCTTCCTGCTCGACAACCACTGGCTCACTGTCACCTTTGAGGTCGACGAACGCAGCCAACTGCTGTTGCAGAATGGTTGCAGCGCGGCGAATAGCCTCTTCAGGATCCAGAGTACCGTTGGTTTCCAGATCAATAACCAGCTTGTCCAGGTTAGTACGCTGTTCGACACGGGCGTTTTCCACCACGTATGCGATACGGCGAACCGGGCTGAACGAAGAGTCAAGCTGCAAGCGACCGATGCTGCGGCTTTCGTCTTCATCGCTCTGACGCGAGTCTGCCGGTTCATAACCACGACCACGAGCTACGGTGAGCTTCATGTTCAGGGCGCCGTTAGACGCCAGGTTAGCGATTACGTGATCGGGGTTAACGATCTCGACATCATGATCCAGCTGAATATCGGCAGCGGTAACCACCCCCGAACCCTTCTTCGACAAGGTCAGCGTAACTTCGTCACGGCCGTGCAGCTTGATAGCCAGACCTTTAAGGTTCAACAGGATTTCAATTACGTCTTCCTGTACACCTTCGATGGCGCTGTACTCATGGAGCACACCGTCAATCTCGGCCTCGACTACTGCGCAGCCGGGCATTGAGGACAACAGGATGCGGCGCAGCGCGTTGCCCAGGGTGTGGCCAAAACCACGCTCGAGAGGCTCGAGAGTGATCTTGGCGCGGGTTGGACTGACAACCTGCACATCAATATGGCGGGGTGTCAGGAACTCATTTACCGAAATCTGCATGGATGCACCTATTTTCTAGCCCTTACTTGGAGTAGAGCTCGACAATCAGGCTTTCGTTGATGTCGGCGGACAGATCACTGCGAGCTGGAACGTTCTTGAAAACGCCCGACTTCTTCTCAGTGTCTACTTCTACCCATTCTACGCGGCCACGTTGGGCACACAGATCGAGAGCTTGGACAATGCGAAGTTGGTTCTTTGCTTTCTCGCGAATCGCGACCACGTCACCAGCACGAACCTGGTACGACGGCACGTTTACGGTCTGACCGTTAACGCTTACGGATTTGTGCGATACCAGCTGACGGGATTCGGCACGAGTAGAGCCAAAACCCATACGGTATACAACGTTGTCCAGACGGCATTCGAGCAGTTGCAACAGGTTTTCGCCAGTTGCACCTTTCTTGCCAGCAGCTTCTTTGTAGTAGCCGCTGAATTGACGCTCGAGAACGCCGTAGATACGACGGACCTTCTGCTTTTCACGCAGTTGGGTGCCGTAATCGGACTGGCGACCGCGGCGTTGGCCGTGGATACCAGGTGCTGCTTCAATGTTGCACTTCGATTCGATCGCGCGCACGCCGCTCTTCAAGAAGAGATCGGTGCCTTCGCGACGAGCGAGTTTGCATTTTGGACCAATGTAACGAGCCATTCTTTACAATCTCCTGGATTACACGCGGCGCTTCTTCGGCGGACGGCACCCGTTGTGCGGGATTGGCGTCACGTCGGTGATGCTGGCGATCTTGTAGCCACAGCCGTTCAAAGCGCGGACTGCAGATTCACGACCTGGGCCTGGACCTTTGACGTTGACGTCGAGGTTTTTCAGGCCGTATTCCAGCGCAGCTTGACCAGCACGTTCAGCAGCTACTTGAGCAGCAAACGGGGTGGACTTGCGGGAACCGCGGAAACCCGAACCACCGGAGGTAGCCCAGGAAAGAGCGTTACCTTGACGGTCGGTGATGGTCACGATTGTGTTGTTAAAAGACGCGTGGATGTGGGCGATGCCATCAACCACTGTCTTTTTGACTTTTTTACGAGGACGAGCAGCAGGTTTAGCCATGATTAATTTCCTGTCGATTCGCTGGGGCGATTACTTGCGGATCGGCTTACGCGGACCTTTACGGGTACGCGCGTTAGTCTTGGTACGCTGACCGCGCACTGGAAGACCACGACGATGACGCAGACCGCGATAGCAACCGAGGTCCATCAAACGCTTGATTTTCATGTTGATTTCGCGACGCAGGTCACCTTCAGTGGTGAACTTCGCCACTTCGCCACGCAGCTGTTCAATCTGCTCGTCGCTCAGATCTTTGATCTTTGCGGCTGGGTTTACCCCAGTCACTGCACAGATCTTCTGTGCAGTAGTGCGACCAACACCATAGATGTAGGTCAGCGAGATAACAGTATGCTTGTTATCTGGAATGTTAACGCCTGCAATACGGGCCATTCAGTGGGACTCCAATTGACAGCTACCTACGCCCCGGAAGCCAAGAAATAGGGCGCGAGATAATATCGCTGTAATAACAAATAATCAACCCGGTAGCGCACTAGCTACCGGGCTTGAAGCACAATCACACTCAGCCTTGGCGCTGTTTGTGACGCGGTTCCGCGCTGCAAATTACTCGAACAACACCTTCGCGGCGAATAATCTTGCAGTTACGGCACAGCTTTTTCACCGATGCACGAACTTTCATCACCAACTCCTCGAACCTTATGGGTACTCAGCGCAACATGCCGCTGCCGTAACCCTTCAGGTTGGCTTTCTTCATCAGGGATTCGTACTGGTGCGAAACGAGGTGCGATTGTACTTGGGACATGAAGTCCATCACAACCACGACGACGATCAGCAACGAGGTCCCGCCAAGGTAGAACGGAACGTTTGCCGCAACCACCAGGAACTGGGGCAACAGACACACGGCCGTCATATATAGAGCACCGAACAGGGTCAAACGAGTCAGAACGCCATCAATGTAGCGCGCAGACTGCTCACCTGGACGGATGCCCGGAATAAAGGCACCGGACTTCTTCAGGTTTTCCGCTACGTCTTTCGGATTGAACATCAACGCCGTATAGAAGAAGCAGAAGAAAATAATCCCTGCACTAAACAGCAGAATATTCAACGGCTGACCAGGAGCGATCGACTGCGAGATGTCCTGCAGCCAGCCCATACCTTCAGACTGACCGAACCAGGTACCCAACGAAGCCGGGAACAGCAAAATGCTGCTCGCGAAAATGGCCGGAATAACACCGGCCATATTCACCTTCAACGGCAAGTGGCTAGTCTGCGCGGCAAAGACCTTGCGGCCTTGCTGACGCTTGGCGTAATGAACAGCAATACGACGCTGACCACGCTCAATGAACACCACGAAACCGATAATCGCTACTGCCAGCAAACCGATGGCAACCAGGGCAAAAATGTTGATATCACCCTGACGCGCAGACTCGAAAGACTGCCCGATCGCTCTCGGAAGACCGGCGACGATACCTGCGAAAATCAACATCGAGATACCGTTGCCAACACCACGCTCAGTAATCTGCTCACCCAGCCACATCATGAACATCGCACCAGCCACAAACGTGGATACCGCGACGAAATGGAAGCCAAAGTCACCAGTGAACGCAACGCCCTGCCCTGCCAGACCAATGGACATGCCAATAGCCTGAACGAGAGCGAGGACGACAGTGCCGTAGCGGGTGTACTGAGCGATCTTGCGACGCCCAGCTTCACCTTCCTTCTTCAACTGCTCCAGCTGTGGGCTGACGGCGGTCATCAGCTGCATGATGATCGATGCCGAGATGTACGGCATGATCCCCAATGCAAAGATGCTCATCCGCTCCAGCGCACCGCCGGAAAACATGTTGAACAAGCTAAGAATGGTCCCCTCATTCTGTCGAAACAGGTCCGCGAGTCGGTCCGGGTTGATACCTGGAACCGGGATGTGTGCGCCTATTCGGTAGACGATAATCGCCAAGAATAGAAAACGCAGACGAGCCCAGAGTTCAGACATACCGCCTTTGCCGAGCGCAGAGAGAGCACCTTGCTTAGCCATTTATTCCTCGAACTTGCCGCCAGCTGCTTCGATAGCCGCACGCGCACCTTTGGTGGCGCCGATTCCCTTTCCGATGGTAACAGCGCGAGTAACTTCGCCGGACAGCATGATTTTCACACGCTGAACGTTGACGTTGATCACGTTGGCATCTTTCAGGGACTGCACGGTGACGATGTCGCCTTCCACTTTAGCCAGCTCGGACAAACGCACTTCTGCGCGATCCATGGCCTTCAGGGAAACGAAACCGAACTTCGGCAGGCGACGATGCAGCGGCTGTTGACCGCCTTCAAAGCCTGGAGCAATGGTGCCACCGGAGCGGGAGGACTGACCTTTGTGGCCACGGCCACCGGTCTTACCCAAACCACTACCGATACCACGGCCCGGACGATGCTTTTCGCGACGGGAACCCGGCGCTGGACTCAGATCATTGAGTTTCATCGATTAACCCTCGACACGCAGCATGTAGTAAGCCTTGTTGATCATCCCGCGATTCTCGGGAGTATCAAGTACTTCTACAGTGTGACCGATGCGACGCAGACCCAGACCCTTAACGCACAGTTTGTGGTTAGGGATGCGGCCGGTCATGCTTTTGATCAGCGTAACTTTAACGGTAGCCATGATCAGAAGATCTCCTTGACGCTTTTGCCACGCTTGGCGGCAATGGATTCAGGAGACTGCATAGCTTTCAAACCTTTGAAAGTGGCGTGAACCACGTTTACCGGGTTAGTCGAGCCGTAGCACTTGGCCAGAACGTTCTGAACGCCAGCAACTTCGAGAACAGCACGCATAGCGCCGCCAGCGATGATACCGGTACCTTCAGAAGCAGGCTGCATGTACACCTTCGAAGCGCCGTGACCGGACTTCATTGCGTACTGCAGAGTGGTGCCGTTCAGATCAACTTGGATCATGTTGCGGCGAGCAGCTTCCATTGCCTTCTGGATCGCAGCAGGCACTTCACGCGACTTGCCACGGCCGAAGCCAACACGCCCTTTACCATCACCAACCACGGTCAACGCGGTGAAAGTGAAGATACGGCCGCCTTTAACGGTTTTGGCTACGCGGTTAACTTGAACCAGCTTCTCGATGTAGCCTTCGTCGCGCTTTTGGTCGTTATTTGACATAACTTAGAACTCCAGCCCAGCTTCACGAGCAGCATCAGCCAGCGCCTTGACGCGGCCGTGATACTTGAAGCCAGAGCGGTCGAAAGCCACCTGCGAGACGCCAGCGGCTTTAGCACGCGTAGCGACCAGCTGGCCAACCTTAGTGGCCGCGTCGATGTTGCCAGTGGCGCCATCACGCAGTTCTTTATCCAAAGTCGAGGCAGATGCCAGGACTTTGTTGCCGTCGGCCGAAATGACCTGGGCGTAGATGTGCTGCGACGAGCGGAACACGCAGAGACGCACGACTTCGAGTTCGTGCATTTTCAGGCGTGCTTTGCGAGCGCGACGCAGTCGAGTAACTTTTTTGTCGGTCATTTGCTATGCCCTACTTCTTCTTGGCTTCTTTACGACGGACGACTTCGTCCGCGTAGCGCACACCTTTGCCTTTGTACGGCTCTGGTGGACGGAAGTCGCGGATCTCGGCGGCCACTTGACCTACCAGCTGCTTATCGATGCCCTTGATCAGGATATCGGTCTGGCTAGGAGTCTCAGCGGTGATGCCTTCCGGCAGTTCATAATCCACTGGGTGCGAGAAGCCAAGAGCCAGGTTCAGCACTGTGCCTTTTGCTTGCGCTTTGTAACCAACACCGACCAGCTGGAGCTTGCGCTCGAAGCCTTGGCTTACGCCTTGGACCATGTTGTTTACCAACGCACGAGTGGTACCAGCCATTGCGCGAGTTTGTTGATCGCCATTGCGAGCAGCGAAACGCAGCTCACCAGCTTCTTCAACGATCTCAACGGACGAATGGATGTTCAGTTCGAGAGTACCCTTGGCACCCTTCACCGAAAGCTGTTGGCCTGCGAATTTGACTTCGACACCGGCTGGCAGCTTAACGGGGTTCTTAGCGACGCGTGACATGCTTATCCCCCCTTAGAACACAGTGCAAAGAACTTCGCCGCCGACACCGGCAGCGCGCGCAGCACGATCCGTCATCACACCTTTGTTGGTGGAGACGATAGACACACCGAGACCGCCACGAACTTTTGGCAGATCATCGACGGACTTGTACTGACGCAGGCCTGGACGGCTAACGCGCTTCACTTCCTCGATGACCGGACGGCCTTCGAAGTACTTCAGCTCGATGGACAGCAGTGGTTTGATTTCGCTGCTGATCTGATAACCCGCAATGTAACCTTCGTCCTTCAGGACTTTGGCAACAGCTACCTTCAAAGTAGAAGATGGCATGCTTACGACGGACTTTTCAGCCATCTGGGCATTACGGATTCGAGTTAGCATGTCCGCTAACGGGTCCTGCATACTCATGGGCTAGACGCTCCTAATACAAAAAAATTAGCCTTGCGGCTACTACTTGTCGCCGAGCTCATCCATGCGGAAAAAGCACGGGCTCAGGCGAGCCGGGTATTCTAGACACACCCCACAAATGAATCAAGCCCCAAAAGGGGCTTGATTCAAGTTCAAGGTCACCGGCGGTCAGGATCTTGCGATCCCGAACACCGAGACTTTGATAGTGCTTACCAGCTGGCTTTAACCAGACCAGGTACGTCACCACGCATTGCAGCTTCACGCAGTTTGTTACGGCCGAGGCCGAACTTGCGGTAAACGCCGTGTGGACGACCGGTCAGGCGGCAGCGGTTACGCATGCGCGAAGCGCTTGCGTCACGTGGCTGCTTCTGCAGAGCGACCGTAGCTTCCCAACGTGCTTCTGGACTTGCGTTCAGATCGACGATGATAGCTTTCAGTGCTGCACGCTTTTTGGCGTACTTGGCAACCGTGAGCTGACGCTTCAGCTCGCGGTTTTTCATGCTCATCTTGGCCATTTTCCTACTCCAATCAGTTGCGGAACGGGAATTTGAAAGCACGCAACAGGGCGCGACCTTCATCATCGTTCTTGGCAGTGGTGGTCAGGGTAATGTCCAGACCGCGGAGAGCATCGATCTTGTCGTAGTCGATTTCCGGGAAGATGATCTGCTCTTTAACACCCATGCTGTAGTTACCACGACCATCGAAGGACTTGGCATTCAGGCCGCGGAAGTCGCGAACCCGAGGCAGGGAGATCGACAGCAGACGATCCAGGAACTCGTACATACGCTCACGGCGCAGGGTCACTTTGACGCCGATCGGCCAACCTTCACGGACTTTAAAGCCAGCGATGGATTTCCGAGCGTAGGTCACAACGACTTTCTGGCCGGTGATCTTTTCCAGGTCGGCAACAGCGTGCTCGATGACTTTTTTGTCACCGACCGCTTCGCCCAGACCCATGTTCAGGGTGATTTTGGTAACGCGTGGAACTTCCATCACGTTCGAAAGCTTAAGTTCTTCCTTAAGCTTCGGTGCGATTTCCTTCCAGTAAATCTCTTTTAGTCGTGCCATGGTCTTCTACCTAGCAGTGTTCAAGCATCAACCGCTTTTTGGGTCGACTTGAAGACACGAATTTTCTTGCCGTCTTCTACTTTGAAACCAACGCGGTCAGCCTTGTTGGTTTCGCCGTTGAAAATGGCGACGTTAGAAGCGTCCAGTGGAGCTTCTTTTTCGACGATACCGCCTTGTACGCCCGACGCCGGGTTAGGCTTGGTATGACGCTTAACCAGGTTCAGACCACCAATAACCAGACGGTTATTAGCGAGAACCTTAAGCACCTTACCGCGCTTACCTTTGTCTTTGCCGGCGATCACGATGATCTCGTCGTCACGACGAATCTTTTGCATGTCGGATCTCCTTACAGCACTTCTGGGGCGAGCGAGACGATCTTCATGAACTTCTCAGTACGAAGTTCACGGGTCACTGGCCCAAAGATACGGGTGCCGATCGGCTCTTGCTTGTTGTTCAGAAGAACAGCAGCGTTGCCATCAAAGCGGATAATGGAGCCATCAGCACGGCGTACGCCGTGACGAGTGCGGACTACAACAGCAGTCATCACTTGGCCTTTTTTCACTTTACCGCGAGGAATTGCTTCCTTGACGGTAACTTTGATGATGTCACCGATACCAGCGTAACGACGATGGGAGCCACCCAGCACCTTGATGCACATAACACGGCGAGCGCCGCTGTTATCGGCCACATCGAGCATGGATTGAGTCTGAATCATATAATTTCTCCGACCCCTAGTCCTTAGACTTCCACAGCGCGTTCGAGAACATCAACCAATGCCCAAGACTTGGTCTTGGCCAGCGGACGAGTTTCACGAATAGTGACTTTGTCGCCGATGTGGCACTGATTGGTTTCGTCGTGCGCGTGCAGCTTAGTCGAACGCTTAACGTATTTACCGTAGATCGGGTGCTTAACGCGACGCTCGATCAGAACGGTGATGGTTTTGTCCATCTTGTCGCTGACAACACGGCCAGTCAGCGTACGGACAGTTTTTTCGGCTTCAGCCATGATTACTTACCTGCCTGCTGGTTAAGCACAGTCTTCACGCGAGCGATGTCACGTTTAACTTGCGAGAGCAGATGAGACTGCCCCAACTGGCCAGTTGCTTTCTGCATACGCAGATTGAACTGGTCGCGCAGCAGGCCGAGCAGTTGCTCGTTCAGCTGCTGTGCGGATTTTTCACGAAGTTCATTCGCTTTCATCACATCACCGTCCGTTTAACAAAGGCGGTGGCGAGCGGCAGCTTTGCAGCAGCCAGGGCAAAAGCCTCACGCGCCAGCTCTTCAGTAACACCCTCGATTTCATACAGGACTTTGCCTGGCTGAATCTGGGCAACCCAGTACTCCACACTACCCTTACCTTTACCCATCCGAACTTCGAGTGGCTTTTTGGAAATAGGCTTGTCCGGGAATACACGGATCCAGATCTTGCCGCCACGTTTAACGTGACGGGTCAGAGCACGACGCGCTGACTCGATCTGACGAGCGGTGAGACGACCACGAGCTACAGACTTCAGCGCGAACTCGCCGAAGCTGACTTTGCTACCGCGCTGTGCCAGACCACGGTTGTGGCCTGTCATCTGCTTGCGGAACTTCGTACGCTTTGGTTGCAACATTTGGCGTACCCCTTACTTAGCAGCTTTTTTACGAGGCGCTGGTGCTTGTGGTTTCAGTTCTTCTTGGCGACCACCAATTACTTCGCCTTTGAAGATCCAAACCTTTACACCGATCACACCGTAAGTGGTGTGAGCTTCGTAGTTGGCATAGTCGATGTCGGCACGCAGGGTGTGCAGTGGCACACGACCTTCGCGATACCATTCAGTACGTGCGATTTCAGCACCGCCGAGACGACCGCTCACTTGGATTTTGATGCCTTTGGCACCAATGCGCATGGCGTTCTGAACAGCGCGCTTCATAGCGCGACGGAACATTACACGACGCTCCAGCTGCTGAGCTACGCTCTGCGCAACCAGCATACCGTCGAGCTCCGGCTTGCGGATCTCTTCGATATTGATGTGCACAGGCACACCCATTTGCTTGGTCAGGTCCTGACGCAGTTTCTCAACATCTTCACCTTTCTTCCCGATAACGATACCTGGACGAGCGGTGTGGATGGTGATACGTGCAGTCTGAGCCGGACGATGGATATCGATACGGCTTACGGACGCGCTTTTTAGTTTGTCTTGGAGATACTCGCGCACCTTCAGATCAGCGAACAAATAGTCCGCATAAGTCCGACCGTCTGCGTACCAGACGGAGGTGTGCTCCTTGACGATTCCCAGGCGAATGCCAATGGGATGTACTTTCTGACCCATCTCTTCGACTCCGTTACTTGTCAGCAACCTTGACAGTGATATGGCAAGACCGCTTGACGATGCGATCAGCACGGCCTTTGGCACGTGGCATGATTCGCTTCAGCGAACGCCCTTCGTTGACGAAAACGGTGCTGACTTTAAGGTCATCAACGTCTGCGCCTTCGTTATGCTCGGCGTTGGCTACGGCCGACTCCAGCACTTTTTTCATGATCTCGGCGGCTTTCTTACTGCTGAAAGCCAACAGGTTGAGCGCTTCGCCCACCTTCTTCCCGCGGATCTGGTCGGCGACCAAGCGGGCTTTCTGGGCGGAGATTCGAGCGCCCGACAACTTAGCGGCTACTTCCATCGTTCCTTACCCCTTAACGCTTGGCTTTCTTGTCTGCCACGTGCCCACGATATGTGCGGGTACCGGCAAACTCGCCCAGTTTGTGGCCGACCATGTCTTCGTTCACGAGAACTGGAACATGTTGACGACCGTTATGCACTGCAATGGTCAAACCGACCATTTGTGGCAGGATCATCGAACGACGCGACCAGGTCTTAACTGGTTTGCGATCGTTCTTTTCCGCCGCCACTTCGATCTTCTTCAGTAGGTGAAGATCAATAAAAGGACCTTTTTTCAGAGAACGTGGCACTGTCGTATCCCTCTATTTACTTGCGACGACGGACGATCATTTTGTCGGTACGCTTATTACCACGAGTCTTCGCGCCCTTAGTCGGGAAGCCCCATGGCGATACCGGATGACGACCACCAGAGGTACGACCTTCACCACCACCATGTGGGTGGTCAACCGGGTTCATGGCAACACCACGAACGGTTGGGCGAACGCCACGCCAGCGTTTGGCACCAGCTTTACCCAGCGAACGCAGGCTGTGCTCGGAGTTCGAGACTTCGCCCAAGGTCGCGCGGCATTCAGCCAGCACTTTACGCATCTCACCAGAACGCAGACGCAGGGTCACGTAGACACCTTCACGAGCGATCAGCTGAGCCGAAGCACCAGCGGAACGAGCGATTTGCGCGCCTTTACCTGGCTTCAATTCGATGCCGTGTACGGTGCTACCAACTGGAATGTTACGCAGTTGCAGAGCGTTGCCCGGCTTGATCGGCGCCAGAGCACCTGCGATCAGCTGGTCGCCAGCACTCACGCCTTTAGGGGCGATGATGTAGCGACGCTCGCCATCTGCGTACAGCAGCAGAGCGATGTGAGCAGTACGGTTTGGATCGTATTCAATACGCTCGACAGTGGCAGAGATGCCATCTTTGTCGTTGCGACGGAAATCGACCAGACGATAATGCTGCTTATGGCCACCACCGATGTGACGAGTGGTAATGCGACCATTGTTGTTACGACCACCAGTCTTCGATTTTTTCTCGAGCAGCGGTGCGTGAGGAGCGCCTTTATGCAGCTCCTGGTTGACCACCTTGACCACAAAACGGCGGCCAGGGGAAGTCGGTTTGCATTTAACGATTGCCATGATGCACCCCTTCCTTACTCAGCACTGCTGCTGAAATCGAGATCTTGGCCTGGCTGAAGGGAGATAACTGCCTTCTTCCAGTCATTACGCTTGCCCAGACCGCGAGCAGTGCGCTTGCTCTTACCCAGAACATTCAGGGTAGTAACACGCTCTACTTTCACGCTGAACAGGCTTTCGACGGCCTTCTTGATTTCCAGCTTGGTTGCGTCAGTTGCAACCTTGAAAACGAACTGGCCTTTCTTGTCAGCCAGAACCGTAGCCTTCTCGGAAACGTGCGGGCCAAGCAGAACTTTAAATACGCGTTCCTGGTTCATCCCAGCAGCTCCTCGAATTTCTTCACGGCCGACACGGTGATCAACACCTTGTCGTATGCGATCAGACTAACTGGATCGGAACCTTGCACGTCACGTACATCAACGTGTGGCAGGTTACGAGCAGCCAGGTACAGGTTCTGATCAACCACTTCAGACACGATCAAGACGTCAGTCAGGCCCATGCCGGTCAGTTTGTTCAGCAGATCTTTGGTCTTCGGTGCATCAACAGCGAAGTCCTGAACCACAACCAGACGATCAGTACGCACCAGCTCAGCAAGGATGGAACGCATTGCTGCGCGATACATCTTCTTGTTCAGCTTCTGGGTGTGATCCTGAGGACGAGCTGCGAAAGTGGTACCGCCGCCACGCCAGATTGGGCTACGGATAGTACCGGCACGAGCACGGCCAGTACCTTTCTGACGCCATGGGCGCTTACCGCCACCACGAACGTCGGAACGGGTCTTTTGCTGCTTGCTACCTTGACGGCCGCCGGCCATGTAGGCCACGACTGCTTGGTGAACCAGCGTCTCGTTGAATTCGCCGCCAAATGTCAGTTCGGAAACTTCGATCGCTTGAGCGTCATTTACATTTAATTGCATGTCAGCTTCCCCTTAACCGCGAGCCTTGGCTGCTGGACGTACAACCAAGTTGCCGCCAGTAGCGCCAGGAACAGCGCCCTTGACCAACAACAGATTGCGTTCAGCGTCCACGCGCACTACTTCGAGGGACTGCACGGTCACGCGCTCAGCGCCCATATGACCGGACATTTTTTTGCCCTTGAATACACGACCAGGAGTCTGGCACTGGCCGATAGAGCCTGGAACGCGGTGGGATACGGAGTTACCGTGGGTATTATCTTGCCCGCGGAAATTCCAACGCTTGATCGTACCCTGGAAGCCTTTACCTTTGGACTGACCGGTTACATCAACCAGTTGACCAGCAGCGAAGATTTCAGCGTTGATCAGATCGCCGGCCTGGTACTCGCCTTCTTCAAGACGGAATTCCATTACGGTACGACCAGCGGCAACGTTCGCTTTAGCGAAGTGGCCAGCTTGAGCAGCTGTAACACGCGAAGCACGACGCTCGCCTACAGTGACTTGCACTGCACGATAGCCATCGGTCTCTTCAGTTTTGAACTGGGTGACGCGATTCGGTTCGATCTCAATGACCGTGACCGGAATGGAGACACCTTCTTCGGTGAAAATACGGGTCATACCGCATTTACGACCGACTACACCAATAGTCATGTTGTAAACCTCATGAGTGTACGGGGCTTTCACCCGCTATGGCCGCCCATTTCAGAGCGTTACACGACTAAGACCGAGTCTTAGCCGAGGCTGATCTGCACTTCCACACCGGCCGCAAGATCAAGCTTCATAAGAGCATCAACGGTTTTATCCGTTGGCTGGACGATGTCCAGAACGCGCTTATGAGTACGGATCTCATACTGGTCACGCGCGTCTTTGTTGACGTGCGGGGAGACCAGAACGGTGAACCGCTCTTTACGGGTAGGCAGTGGAATTGGACCACGCACTTGAGCACCAGTACGTTTCGCGGTTTCCACGATTTCCTGGGTGGATTGGTCGATCAGGCGATGGTCAAAAGCCTTCAACCTGATACGGATTTGCTGATTTTGCATTGGATTTCAGACTCCGGCTGCTATTCCCACCGAGCGCAATACGCCCGTTAAAAGGAGGCGCAATTCTATAGACGGGCTACTACAGTGTCAACCCAATAAAAAAGCCCCCGCTAGGCGGGGGCTTTTTCAAGTCATCACTTATTAAGCGATGATTTTGGCTACGACGCCAGCGCCGACGGTACGACCGCCTTCACGAATAGCGAAACGCAGACCATCTTCCATTGCGATGGTTTTGATCAGGGTGACAACCATTTTGATGTTGTCGCCTGGCATTACCATTTCAACGCCTTCCGGCAGTTCGCAGTTACCGGTCACGTCAGTGGTCCGGAAGTAGAACTGTGGACGGTAGCCTTTGAAGAACGGAGTGTGGCGACCGCCTTCTTCTTTGCTCAACACGTACACTTCGGCTTCGAAGGTAGTGTGCGGCTTAACCGAACCTGGCTTGACCAGAACCTGGCCACGCTCAACGTCGTCACGCTTGGTGCCGCGCAGCAGCACGCCGCAGTTCTCGCCAGCACGACCTTCGTCGAGCAGCTTACGGAACATTTCAACACCGGTGCAGGTGGTGACGGTAGTGTCACGCAGACCAACGATTTCCAGTGGATCCTGAACCTTGACGATACCGCGCTCGATACGGCCAGTTACAACAGTACCGCGACCGGAGATCGAGAATACGTCTTCGATTGGCATCAGGAACGGCTTGTCGATAACACGGACTGGATCTGGAATGTAGCTGTCCAGAGTCTCAACCAGTTTACGAACGGCAGTGGTGCCCATTTCGTTGTCGTCTTGGCCGTTCAGAGCCATCAGAGCCGAACCAATGATGATCGGAGTGTCGTCACCTGGGAAGTCGTAAGTGCTCAGCAGATCGCGCACTTCCATCTCAACCAGTTCCAGCAGCTCAGCGTCGTCAACCATGTCAGCCTTGTTCAGGAAGACAACGATGTACGGAACGCCAACCTGACGAGACAGCAGGATGTGCTCACGGGTTTGTGGCATCGGACCATCAGCGGCCGAGCAAACCAGGATCGCGCCGTCCATCTGAGCAGCACCGGTGATCATGTTCTTCACATAGTCAGCGTGACCTGGGCAGTCAACGTGAGCGTAGTGACGGATCAGCGAGTTGTATTCAACGTGCGCGGTGTTGATGGTGATACCACGAGCCTTCTCTTCTGGAGCGCTGTCGATTTTATCGAAAGCAACAACAGCCGAACCGAAAACTTCGGAGCAGACACGAGTCAGAGCAGCGGTCAGCGTGGTTTTACCGTGGTCGACGTGACCGATGGTGCCAACGTTGACGTGCGGGAGGGTACGGTCAAATTTTTCTTTAGCCACGACAATTAACTCCTAGCCTAAAGGGGCTGAATCAGCCTTGTTTTTTGGTTACGGTTTCGACGATGTGCGACGGAGCCGTATTGTATTTTTTGAATTCCATAGAGTAGCTTGCGCGACCTTGGGACATGGAGCGTACGTCGGTTGCGTAACCGAACATCTCACCCAGCGGAACTTCGGCGCGAATCACTTTGCCGGAGACCGTGTCTTCCATACCCAGGATCATGCCGCGACGACGGTTAAGGTCGCCCATCACGTCACCCATATAGTCTTCAGGCGTAACAACCTCTACCGCCATGATCGGCTCAAGCAACTCACCACCGCCCTTCTGGGCCAGTTGCTTGGTCGCCATGGAAGCAGCCACCTTAAACGCCATCTCGTTGGAGTCGACGTCGTGGTAGGAACCATCAAACACGGTAGCCTTCAGGCCGATCAGCGGATAGCCGGCTACAACGCCGTTCTTCATCTGCTCTTCGATACCCTTCTGGATAGCCGGGATGTATTCCTTAGGAACCACACCACCCACTACTTCGTTCAGGAATTGCAGACCTTCCTGACCTTCGTCAGCAGGAGCAAAACGAATCCAGCAGTGACCGAACTGGCCACGACCGCCGGACTGGCGAACGAACTTGCCTTCAATTTCGCAGCTCTTCGTGATGCGCTCACGGTACGAAACTTGAGGCTTACCGATGTTGGCTTCGACGTTGAACTCACGGCGCATCCGGTCAACCAGGATGTCCAGGTGCAACTCGCCCATGCCGGAGATGATCGTTTGACCAGTCTCTTCATCAGTCTTGACGCGGAAAGACGGGTCTTCCTGAGCAAGTTTGCCCAGAGCGATACCCATTTTTTCCTGGTCGTCCTTGGTCTTAGGCTCTACGGCAACCGAAATAACCGGCTCCGGGAAGTCCATGCGAACCAGGATGATTGGCTTGTCAGCGTTGCACAAAGTTTCGCCAGTGGTGACGTCCTTCATGCCGATCAAGGCCGCGATGTCACCAGCGCGTACTTCCTTGATTTCTTCACGGGCGTTTGCGTGCATTTGCACCATACGACCCACGCGCTCTTTCTTGCCTTTAACCGAGTTGATCACGCCGTCGCCGGAGGCCAACACGCCCGAGTAAACTCGAACGAAGGTCAAGGTACCCACGAATGGGTCGGTAGCGATCTTGAACGCCAGAGCCGAGAACGGCTCGCTGTCGTCTGCGTGACGCTCCATTTCCTTGGTCTCGTCATCCGGGTCAGTACCCTTGATGGCAGGAATGTCGGTAGGAGCCGGCAGGTAGTCGATAACGGCGTCGAGAACCAGGGGAACACCCTTGTTCTTGAAGGAAGAACCACAAACAGCCAGAACGATCTCACCAGCGATAGTACGCTGACGCAGAGCGGCCTTGATTTCCACGTTGGTGAGTTCTTCACCTTCGAGATACTTGTTCATCAGCTCTTCGCTGGCTTCGGCCGCAGCCTCAACCATGTTGCCGCGCCATTCGTCAGCCAGTTCCTGCAGCTCAGCAGGGATTGGCTTGCGAACTGGAACCATGCCTTTGTCAGAGTCATTCCAGTAAACAGCTTCCATGGCGATCAGATCGATCTGACCCTGGAAGTTATCTTCGGAACCGATAGCCAACTGAATTGGCACCGGAGTGTGACCCAGACGCTGCTTGATCTGACCGATCACGCGCAGGAAGTTTGCACCAGCACGGTCCATCTTGTTTACGTAAACAAGACGTGGAACGCCGTATTTGTTGGCTTGACGCCATACGGTTTCCGACTGAGGCTCAACACCCGAGGTACCGCAGAACACAACGACCGCGCCATCGAGTACACGCAGGGAACGCTCAACTTCAATAGTGAAGTCAACGTGGCCCGGGGTATCAATAACGTTGAAGCGGTATTGGTCCTTGTGCTGCTTCTCGGAACCCTGCCAGAAGGCGGTAATAGCAGCAGAAGTAATGGTAATACCACGCTCCTGCTCCTGCACCATCCAGTCTGTGGTCGCGGCGCCGTCATGCACCTCGCCCATTTTGTGACTTTTGCCAGTGTAAAAAAGGACGCGCTCGGTGGTGGTGGTTTTACCAGCATCCACGTGAGCAACGATACCAATGTTACGGTAGCGGTTAATCGGTGTAGTACGAGCCATAAAGCCCTCGCAAAATTAGTGACGCTAAAATTAGAAGCGGTAGTGCGAGAAAGCTTTGTTAGCTTCAGCCATACGGTGCACGTCTTCACGCTTCTTAACTGCAGCACCTTTACCTTCGGCAGCGTCCAACAGTTCGCCAGCCAAACGCAGAGCCATAGACTTCTCGCCGCGCTTGCGGGCGAAGTCTACCAACCAGCGCATTGCCAGGGCGTTACGACGGGACGGACGAACTTCAACCGGAACCTGGTAAGTAGCACCGCCTACACGGCGCGACTTTACTTCGACCAGCGGAGCGATGGCGTCGAGAGCTTTCTCGAAGATTTCCAGGGGGTCGCTGTTCTTGCGTTCTTTAACCTTCTCCAGCGCGCCATAAACGATACGCTCGGCAACGGCTTTCTTGCCGCTTTCCATTACGTGGTTCATGAACTTGGCCAGGATTTGGCTTCCGTATTTTGGATCGTCAAGCACTTCGCGCTTGGCTGCTACGCGTCTTCTTGGCATGGATAAGCCCTCAAACGGTCTTCAGGTTCGCTCGGAATCGGTGCCCTTTCGGGACGCCTCCGACCTTACTCTTATCGACTCAGAAAAATAGAAAATCAGTTTTTACAAAAAGCCGTTACTACTTAGGCTTCTTGGTACCGTACTTCGAGCGACCCTGGTTACGACCTTTAACGCCGGAAGTATCCAAAGAACCGCGTACGGTGTGGTAACGAACACCTGGCAAGTCTTTTACACGACCGCCGCGGATCAGTACCACGCTGTGCTCTTGCAGGTTGTGGCCTTCACCGCCGATGTACGAGGAAACCTCGAAACCGTTGGTCAGACGCACACGGCATACTTTACGCAGTGCCGAGTTAGGTTTTTTCGGCGTGGTGGTATACACACGGGTGCATACGCCACGACGTTGCGGGCAGTTCTGCAGCGCAGGCACGTCGGATTTCTCGACGATACGCTTACGCGGCTGACGTACCAGCTGGTTGATAGTTGCCATCTACTAGCTCCACTGTTGTCTTGCGACGCTATTGTCTTGCAAGAAAAGCAAAATGGCAGGAACGAATTCCCGCCAAATTTAGGGGTACAAGAGTCTAAAGAGGATCTTGCCCCCAGTCAAGGCAAGGCCCCGACCTCCCCGCTCATCCAACCTCGACAAATTGTCTCGATTCGATGAACGGAATGGCCAGGGCCTTACGCTCATTTACCGCAGAACTCAGTTACCGCTCGAGTTCAGCGCTTCGGTCAGTGCAGCTTCCACTTCACTGGCGCTTACGCGCAACGGTTTGTCAGCATCACGGCGGCGCTTGCGCTCGCTGTGATAAGCCAGACCGGTACCAGCCGGGATCAGACGACCCACGACCACGTTTTCTTTCAGGCCGCGCAAGTAATCGCGCTTGCCGGTTACCGCCGCCTCGGTCAGTACGCGAGTGGTTTCCTGGAAGGAAGCCGCCGAGATGAACGATTCGGTGGACAACGACGCCTTGGTGATACCCAACAGCACACGAGTGAACTTGGAAACGAATTTCTCGTCGCCAGCCAGACGCTCGTTCTCTACCAGTACGTGAGTCAATTCCATCTGGTCGCCCTTGATGAAACTGGAATCGCCGGATTCAGCGATTTCAACTTTACGCAGCATCTGACGCAGGATGGTCTCGATGTGCTTGTCGTTGATCTTCACGCCTTGCAGACGATAAACGTCCTGGATCTCGTTCACGATGTACTTGGCCAGCGCACTCACACCCAGCAGACGCAGGATGTCGTGTGGATCGCTCGGGCCGTCGGAGATAACTTCGCCGCGGTTTACCTGTTCGCCTTCGAAGACGTTCAGGTGACGCCACTTCGGAATCAGCTCTTCGTACGGATCGCTACCGTCGTTCGGGGTAATGACCAGACGGCGCTTGCCTTTGGTCTCTTTACCGAACGCGATGGTGCCGCTGACTTCAGCCAGAATCGAGGCTTCTTTCGGACGACGGGCTTCGAACAAGTCGGCAACACGCGGCAGACCACCGGTGATGTCACGGGTCTTCGAAGTCTCTTGCGGAATACGAGCGATAACATCACCGATCGCGATTTTCGCACCGTCCGCTACACCGACCAGGGCGTTAGCAGGCAGGAAGTACTGAGCAATTACGTCGGTACCCGGCAGCAAGAGATCCTTGCCGTTGTCATCAACCATCTTCACAGCAGGACGGATATCTTTACCGGCAGCTGGACGGTCTTTGGCGTCGAGTACTTCAATGTTGGTCATACCGGTCAATTCGTCAGTCTGACGCTTGATCGTGATGCCTTCTTCCATGCCCACGTAGGTCACGGTACCTTTCATTTCGGTAACGATTGGGTGAGTGTGCGGATCCCACTTGGCCACGATTGCGCCAGCGTCGACCTTGTCACCTTCTTTAACCGAAATCACAGCACCGTACGGCAGCTTGTAACGCTCGCGCTCACGACCGAAGTCATCAGCGATCGCCAGCTCACCGGAACGGGACACAGCAACCAGGCAACCATCCACTCGCTCAACATGCTTCAGGTTATGCAGACGGACGGTACCGCCATTCTTCACCTGAACGCTGTCGGCTGCGGAGGTCCGGCTTGCCGCACCACCGATGTGGAACGTACGCATGGTCAGCTGGGTACCCGGCTCACCGATGGACTGGGCAGCGATAACGCCGACCGCTTCACCGATGTTCACCTGGTGACCACGAGCCAAGTCACGGCCGTAGCACTTGGCACAAATGCCGTAGCGGGTTTCGCAGCTGATCGGCGAACGCACGATCACTTCGTCGATGCTGTTCAGCTCGATGAACTCGACCCACTTCTCGTCTACCAGCGTGCCGGCAGGAACGATGATTTCTTCGGTACCTGGCTTGAACACGTCACGGGCAATAACACGACCCAATACGCGCTCACCCAGCGGCTCAACAACGTCACCGCCTTCAATGTGCGGAGTCATTACCAAACCATGTTCGGTGCCGCAATCGATCTCGGTCACAACCAGATCCTGCGCCACGTCTACCAGACGACGAGTCAGGTAACCGGAGTTCGCAGTTTTCAACGCGGTATCCGCCAAACCTTTACGAGCACCGTGAGTGGAGATGAAGTACTGAAGTACGCTCAAACCTTCACGGAAGTTCGCAGTAATCGGCGTTTCAATGATGGAACCGTCCGGCTTGGCCATCAGGCCACGCATACCGGCGAGCTGACGGATCTGCGCAGCAGAACCCCGTGCGCCCGAGTCGGCCATCATGTACATCGAGTTGAAGGACTCCTGGTCGACTTCGACGCCATGACGGTCGATGACTTTCTCTTTCGAGAGGTTGGCCATCATCGCCTTGGAAACTTCGTCGTTCGCCTTGGACCAAAGGTCGATCACTTTGTTGTACTTCTCGCCCTGGGTTACCAGGCCGGAGGCGTACTGACTTTCGATCTCTTTCACTTCGTCGGTAGCAGCACCGATGATGCGGGCTTTTTCATCCGGGATAACGAAGTCGTTAACACCGATGGAAACGCCGGAAATGGTCGAATAGGCAAAACCGGTGTACATCAACTGGTCAGCGAAGATCACGGTCTCTTTCAAACCAACCACGCGGTAGCACTGGTTGATCAGCTTGGAGATCGCCTTTTTCTTCATCGGCTGGTTGACGACGTCGTACGACAGGCCAGGTGGAACAACCTGGAACAACAGCGCACGGCCGACAGTGGTGTCGACGATACGGGTGTTCTTGACGCTGCCACCATCACGATCGTTGACGGTTTCGTTGATCCGCACTTTGACCTTGGCGTGCAGTGCGGCTTCGCCGGCACGGAACACACGGTCAACTTCTTGCAGATCCGCGAACACACGACCTTCGCCCTTGGCGTTGATCGCTTCACGAGTCATGTAGTACAGACCCAATACAACGTCCTGCGACGGAACGATGATTGGCTCACCGTTGGCTGGCGACAGAATGTTGTTGGTCGACATCATCAACGCACGCGCTTCCAACTGGGCTTCCAGTGTCAGCGGTACGTGCACGGCCATTTGGTCGCCGTCGAAGTCGGCGTTGTACGCAGCACAGACCAGTGGGTGCAGCTGGATAGCCTTACCTTCGATCAGTACCGGTTCAAACGCCTGGATACCCAGACGGTGAAGGGTCGGTGCACGGTTGAGAAGAACCGGGTGTTCGCGAATCACTTCAGCGAGAACGTCCCATACCTCTGGCAGTTCGCGCTCGACCATCTTCTTGGCAGCTTTGATGGTGGTAGCAAGACCACGCATTTCCAGCTTGCCGAAAATGAACGGCTTGAACAGCTCGAGAGCCATCTTCTTCGGCAGACCGCACTGGTGCAGACGCAGGGTCGGACCTACGGTAATTACCGAACGACCGGAGTAGTCAACACGCTTACCGAGCAAGTTCTGACGGAAACGACCCTGCTTACCCTTGATCATGTCAGCCAGGGATTTCAGAGGTCGCTTGTTGGAACCAGTGATAGCGCGGCCACGACGACCGTTGTCGAGCAGTGCATCGACGGCCTCCTGCAACATACGCTTTTCGTTGCGCACAATGATGTCCGGAGCGGACAGATCGAGCAGACGCTTCAAACGGTTGTTACGGTTGATCACTCGACGATACAGATCGTTGAGGTCGGAAGTCGCGAAACGACCGCCATCCAGCGGGACCAGTGGACGCAGATCTGGCGGCAGAACCGGCAGAACGGTCAGCACCATCCATTCTGGAAGGTTGCCGGAACCCTGGAAGGCTTCCATCAACTTCAGACGCTTGGACAGCTTCTTGATTTTGGTTTCGGAGTTGGTTTGCGGAATTTCTTCACGCAGGCGGCCAATCTCGTGCTCCAGGTCGATAGCGTGCAGCAGCTCACGGACAGCTTCGGCACCCATGCGGGCATCGAAATCGTCGCCGAACTCTTCCAGCGCTTCGAAGTACTGCTCATCATTGAGCAGCTGACCTTTTTCAAGGGTGGTCATGCCTGGATCGATAACGACATAGCTCTCGAAGTAGAGAACGCGTTCGATATCACGCAGGGTCATGTCCATCAGCAAGCCGATACGCGACGGCAGCGACTTCAGGAACCAGATGTGGGCAACCGGGGAAGCCAGTTCAATGTGCGCCATGCGCTCACGACGAACTTTGGCCAGCGCGACTTCAACGCCGCACTTCTCGCAGATCACACCGCGGTGCTTCAAGCGCTTGTACTTACCGCACAGGCACTCGTAATCCTTTACCGGGCCAAAGATCTTGGCGCAGAACAGGCCGTCACGCTCAGGTTTGAACGTACGGTAGTTGATGGTTTCCGGCTTTTTAACTTCACCGAACGACCACGAACGGATCATCTCAGGCGATGCCAATCCAATACGGATGGCGTCGAACTCTTCGACTTGACCCTGGTTTTTCAGCAAATTCAGTAGGTCTTTCAAGGCCTTTCCTCCTGGCGGAGCAGAGAGCGGGCAATCCTGCCCCGCTCTCGATTCGCGTCACGTGTTATTCGGTTTCCAGATCGATATCGATGCCGAGGGAACGAATTTCCTTGATCAACACGTTGAAAGACTCGGGCATGCCCGGCTCCATACGGTGATCGCCATCCACGATGTTTTTGTACATCTTGGTACGGCCGTTCACATCGTCCGACTTCACTGTGAGCATTTCTTGCAGAGTGTAAGCAGCACCGTATGCTTCCAGTGCCCAGACCTCCATCTCCCCGAAACGCTGACCACCGAACTGCGCCTTACCACCCAGCGGCTGCTGGGTAACCAGGCTGTACGAACCGGTAGAACGAGCGTGCATCTTGTCGTCTACCAAGTGGTTCAGCTTCAGCATGTACATGTAGCCAACAGTAACCGGGCGCTCGAACTTGTTGCCGGTACGGCCGTCGGTCAGCTGCATCTGGCCGCTTTCTGGCAGGTCTGCCAGTTTCAGCATGGCCTTGATTTCGCTTTCCTTGGCGCCGTCGAACACTGGAGTGGCCATTGGAACGCCGCCACGCAGGTTCTTCGCCAGGTCCAGGATTTCCTGGTCGGAGAAGCTATCCAGATCTTCGTTACGACCGCCGATCTGGTTGTAGATCTCGTCGAGGAATTTACGAAGCTCAGCGACTTTGCGCTGCTCTTCGATCATCCGGTTGATCTTCTCGCCCAGACCTTTGGCCGCGAGGCCCAGGTGGGTTTCAAGGATCTGACCAACGTTCATACGCGAAGGTACGCCCAACGGGTTGAGGACGACGTCGACCGGGGTGCCATTGGCATCGTGCGGCATGTCTTCAACCGGCATGATCACGGAGACCACACCTTTGTTACCGTGACGACCGGCCATCTTGTCGCCCGGCTGGATGCGGCGACGGATTGCCAGGTAAACCTTGACGATTTTCAGCACGCCTGGAGCCAGGTCATCGCCCTGCTGCAGTTTGCGCTTCTTGTCTTCGAACTTGTCGTCCAGCAGACGGCGGCGATCAACGATGTAGGCCTGAGCCTTCTCGAGCTGCTCGTTCAGAGCATCTTCAGCCATGCGCAGTTTGAACCACTGACCATGCTCAAGACCGTCGAGAATTTCGTCGGTGATGTCCTGACCTTTCTTCAGACCAGCGCCGCCTTCGGCTTTGTGGCCGACCAGAGCGGAACGCAGACGTTCGAAAGTGGCGCCTTCAACGATACGGAACTCTTCGTTCAGATCCTTGCGGATCTCGTCGAGTTGAGTCTTCTCGATCGACAGTGCACGCGCATCACGCTCAACGCCGTCGCGGGTGAAGACTTGTACGTCGATGACGGTACCCTTGGTGCCGGTAGGCACGCGCAGGGAGGTGTCTTTAACGTCGCTGGCTTTTTCACCGAAGATGGCACGCAGCAGTTTTTCTTCCGGAGTCAGTTGGGTCTCGCCTTTCGGAGTGACCTTGCCTACCAGGATGTCGCCTGCGCCAACTTCAGCACCTACGTAAACGATACCGGCTTCGTCCAGCTTGTTCAGTGCAGCTTCACCCACGTTCGGGATGTCCGCAGTGATTTCCTCTGGCCCAAGCTTGGTGTCACGTGCCACACAGGTCAGTTCCTGAATGTGGATCGTGGTAAAGCGGTCTTCTTGAACAACTCGTTCCGACAGGCAGATGGAGTCTTCGAAGTTGTAACCGTTCCAGGCCATGAACGCGATGCGCATGTTCTGACCCAGCGCCAGCTCACCCATGTCGGTGGACGGGCCGTCAGCCATGATGTCGCTACGCTGAACCCGATCACCTTTACGCACCAGCGGACGCTGGTTGATGCAGGTGTTCTGGTTGGAGCGGGTGTATTTGGTCAGGTTGTAGATGTCGACACCAGCTTCACCGGTTTCAACTTCATCATCAGCAACACGAACCACGATACGGCTGGCGTCGACGGAATCGATAACGCCACCACGACGAGCCACGACGCAAACGCCGGAGTCACGAGCTACGTTACGCTCCATGCCAGTACCGACCAGCGGCTTGTCAGCGCGCAGGGTTGGTACAGCTTGACGCTGCATGTTCGAACCCATCAACGCACGGTTGGCGTCATCGTGCTCGAGGAACGGGATCAGCGACGCTGCAACCGAAACTACCTGCTTCGGCGAAACGTCCATCAAGGTGACGTCTTCCGGCGCCTTAACGGTGAACTCGTTCAAGTGACGAACAGCTACCAGCTCGTCGATCAGCATTTTCTTGTCGTTCATCGTCGCCGAAGCCTGAGCGATCACGTGATCAGCTTCTTCGATGGCGGACAGGAACACGATCTCGTCGGTGACCAGAGCGTCTTTCACCACACGGTACGGGCTTTCGAGGAAGCCGTACTGGTTGGTGCGCGCATAAGCGGCCAGGGAGTTGATCAGACCGATGTTCGGACCTTCCGGCGTTTCAATCGGGCATACACGACCGTAGTGAGTCGGGTGTACGTCACGCACTTCAAAGCCAGCACGCTCACGAGTCAAACCGCCAGGGCCGAGTGCAGAAACACGACGCTTGTGGGTGATCTCGGACAGCGGGTTGTTCTGGTCCATGAACTGGGAAAGCTGGCTGGAACCGAAGAACTCTTTCACCGCCGCAGCCACTGGCTTGGCGTTGATCAGGTCTTGCGGCATCAGGCCTTCGCTTTCAGCCATCGACAGACGCTCTTTGACCGCACGCTCAACACGTACCAGGCCAACGCGGAACTGGTTCTCGGCCATTTCGCCTACGCAGCGAACACGACGGTTACCCAGGTGGTCGATGTCATCGACGATGCCTTTACCGTTACGGATGTCGACCAGAGTCTTCAGCACCGCAACGATGTCTTCTTTGCACAACACGCCCGAACCTTCGATCTCGGTACGACCGATACGACGGTTGAACTTCATCCGGCCGACCGCAGACAGGTCATAGCGCTCAGGACTGAAGAACAGGTTGTTGAACAGAGTTTCGGCAGCGTCTTTGGTTGGCGGCTCGCCTGGACGCATCATGCGATAGATCTCGACCAGCGCTTCCAATTGGTTGCTGGTGGAGTCGATCTTCAGAGTGTCGGAGACGAACGGACCGCAGTCGATATCGTTGGTGTACAGAGTTTCGATGCGAACAACCTGGGACTTGGCGATTTTAGCCAGGATCTCGGTGTTCAGCTCGGTGTTGCACTCTGCCAGGATTTCGCCGGTTGCCGGATGCACGATGGCCTTGGCGGTAGTGCGACCCAGGACGTAGTCCAGAGGCACTTCCAGGGTCTTGAGACCGGCTTTTTCGATCTGGTTGATGTGGCGCGCAGTAATACGGCGACCAGCCTCAACGATGACCTTGCCCTTCTCGTCCTGAATATCAAGTACAGCGATTTCACCACGCAGACGCGAAGCAATCAGTTCCAGACTGAGGGTTTCGCCGCTCAGGTGGAAAACGTTGGTGGTGTAGAACGCGTCGAGCACTTCTTCAGTGGTATAGCCGAGCGCGCGCAGCAGTACCGATGCAGGCAGCTTGCGACGACGGTCGATACGCACGAATACGCAGTCTTTCGGGTCGAACTCGAAGTCCAGCCACGAACCGCGGTAAGGAATGATACGCGCCGAGTACAACAGTTTGCCGGAGCTGTGCGTCTTGCCACGGTCGTGGTCGAAGAACACGCCCGGGGAACGGTGCAGCTGGGAAACGATTACACGCTCGGTACCGTTGATTACAAAGGTACCGTTCTCAGTCATCAGGGGGATTTCACCCATGTAGACTTCTTGCTCTTTGATGTCCTTGATCGCTTTGTTCGACGATTCTTTGTCGAAAATGATCAGGCGCACTTTTACCCGCAAAGGTACGGCGTAAGTTACACCGCGCAATACGCATTCTTTGACATCAAATGCCGGTTCGCCCAGGCGATAACCGACGTACTCCAGCGCAGCATTGCCGGAGTAGCTGATGATCGGGAAAACGGATTTGAAGGCCGCATGCAGGCCCACGTCGCGGAACTGATCTTTAGTCGCTCCCGCTTGCAAGAATTCACGATACGAATCCAGCTGGATGGCCAGGAGGTACGGCACATCCATGACGTCCGGCAACTTGCTAAAGTCCTTGCGGATACGTTTTTTCTCAGTATATGAGTAAGCCATCAGCGTTCCCCAGCTTGGTCACCTGCTTGTTTGGCCCCTCCCGACGGGAGCAGCCAGAAAATCGTGCAAACCCCATGGTTTGCGCCACCGCATCGGGTGGTTACAGCTCGTTATCAGCACCGACCCAGTCGGCTGCCAATAACGGAAAAAGGCCGGTGGCAAGAGCCACCAGCCATCAGCCTTTCGCTTAACGCTCGGGCTGGAGACGCAAAGTCGATGCTTACTTCAGCTCGACTTTAGCGCCTGCTTCTTCCAGAGTGGCTTTTGCTTTGTCAGCTGCGTCTTTCGAAACAGCTTCCAGAACAACGCCAGGAGCGCCGTCAACTACAGCCTTGGCTTCTTTCAGGCCCAGACCGGTCAGTTCACGTACTGCCTTGATCACGTTAACTTTCTTCTCGCCAGCTTCCAGCAGCATGACGTTGAATTCAGTTTGTTCTTCAACAACGGCAGCGACAGCAGCTGGACCAGCGGAAGCAGCGGCAGCGGAAACGCCGAACTTCTCTTCCATGGCCTTGATCAGCTCAACGATTTCCAGAACGGATTTTTCGCCGATTGCTTCGATGATTTGGTCGTTAGTCAGAGACATGACTATAAATTCCTGTATTGGGGTGACAGCCTACGCGGCCATCGAAATAAACAATAAACGCTGAAAGGAGTCGCTCAGCCTTAGGCTGCGGCAGCTTCTTTCTGGTCGCGAAGAGCCGCCAGAGTACGAGCCAATTTGCTGGTTGCGCCTTGAATCACGCTCATCAGCTGAGAAATTGCTTCGTCACGGGTCGGCAGGCTTGCCAGTACGTCGATCTGATTAGCTGCGAGGAACTTGCCCTCGAACGCAGCTGCCTTGATCTCGAACTTATCCTGACCTTTTGCGAACTCTTTGAAGATACGAGCAGCAGCGCCCGGATGATCTTTGGAGAATGCAATCAAGGTCGGGCCGGTGAACACGTCGTTGAGCACGTCATATTGAGTGCCAGCAACGGCGCGCTTGAGCAGAGTGTTACGTACAACACGTACGTAAACACCAGCTTCACGAGCCTCTTTACGGAGTCCGGTCATAGCGCCTACTGTTACGCCGCGGGCATCAGCCACGACAGCGGACAGAGCAACTTGGGCAGCCTTGTTGACTTCAGCGACGATGGCCTTCTTGTCTTCAAGTTTAATTGCCACGGGAAAAACTCCTGCTTGTTACCGTTTCATCCAACCGAGGCCAGATGTCGTTTTGGTGTCTGATTCGGTAAGGAACCGGGAGCACCATCTGCGTAGGCTTGAGGTTTAAGACTTGCGTCGCCTACGGTCTTGGATAGCCCCCGCCAGGCAGGGACCCCAATCTTTCAATTGGCGCAATCGCTTGCGCCAACCTGTGTCTTACGCGTCGAGCGAACCTTGGTCGATGACCAGGCCTGGACCCATGGTGGTGCTCAGGGTAACGCGCTTGACGTAAATACCTTTCGAGGAAGCTGGCTTGATACGCTTCAGATCAGCGATCAGGGCTTCAACGTTTTCCTTCAGCTTGACGGCGTCGAAACCGACTTTGCCAACGGAGGTGTGGATGATGCCGTTTTTGTCGGTGCGATAACGAACCTGACCAGCCTTGGCGTTTTTAACCGCGGTAGCTACGTCTGGCGTTACGGTGCCGACTTTAGGGTTAGGCATCAGGCCACGTGGGCCCAGGATCTGACCCAACTGACCAACAACGCGCATTGCATCCGGGGATGCGATAACTACGTCATAGTTCAGGTCGCCGCCTTTCATTTCGGCAGCCAGATCGTCCATACCTACACGGTCAGCGCCGGCAGCCAGAGCGGCCTCAGCAGCTGGACCCTGGGTGAACACAGCAACGCGAACGGTCTTGCCAGTGCCGTGTGGCAGCACAGTAGCGCTACGAACGACCTGGTCGGATTTACGCGGGTCAACACCCAGGTTTACAGCAACGTCAAACGACTCGCTGAACTTGACGGTCGACAGCTCAGCCAGCAGAGCGGCAGCGTCTACAAAGTTGTAGGACTTGCCTGCTTCGATTTTGCCGGCGATAGCCTTTTGACGCTTGGTCAACTTAGCCATTACACACCCTCCACGTTAAGGCCCATGCTACGAGCAGAACCGGCGATAGTACGCACGGCCGCGTCCATATCAGCTGCAGTCAGATCCGCGTTTTTGGTTTTCGCGATTTCTTCCAGCTGAGCACGGGTAACGGTGCCAACCTTAACGGTGTTCGGACGAGCGGAACCGCTAGTCAGACCAGCAGCTTTCTTCAGCAGAACCGAAGCAGGTGTGGATTTGGTTTCGAAAGTGAAGCTACGGTCGCTGTAGACAGTGATGATCACTGGAGTCGGCAGACCTGGCTCAATACCCTGAGTACGGGCGTTGAAAGCCTTGCAGAATTCCATGATATTCACGCCGTGCTGACCCAGAGCAGGACCAACAGGTGGGCTTGGGTTAGCCTGAGCGGCCTTCACTTGCAGCTTGATGTAAGCGGTAATCTTCTTGGCCATGAGGCACTCCAATTACGGGTTCGAACGCCTCGAAAGGCTCCCCGGTTACTTGCGCGTTTATCCCAGTGACGACAAAACCCCACAGCCTAGGGCTGCGGGGTTGGGATGCTTGCTCAGCTAGACCTTTTCGACCTGGCTGAACTCTAGCTCTACCGGAGTAGAGCGACCGAAAATGAGCACTGCCACTTGGATCCGGCTCTTCTCGTAGTTAACTTCTTCGACCGTGCCAGTAAAGTCGGCAAACGGACCATCATTGACACGTACCGACTCGCCTGGCTCGAACAATGTCTTCGGCTTCGGCTTGTCACTACCATCAGCGACGCGACGCAGAATCGCTTCTGCCTCTTTATCTGTGATAGGCGCAGGCTTATCAGCTGTACCGCCGATAAAACCCATCACCCGAGGAGTATCCTTGACCAAGTGCCAAGTACCCTCATTCATGTCCATCTGAACCAGCACATAACCCGGAAAGAATTTGCGCTCGCTTTTGCGTTTCTGGCCATTACGCATTTCAACCACTTCTTCAGTGGGAACCAGAATTTCGCCGAAGCCATCTTCCATGCCAGCCAGCTTTACGCGCTCTACCAACGAGCGCATGACATGCTTCTCGTAACCGGAGTAAGCATGCACAACGTACCAACGCTTAGCCACGGGACACCCTTAGCCGACAATCAAGGAAACAAGCCAGCCGAGCAGGGAATCTAGCCCCCACAACAGCAACGCCATAACCAGAACAACAGCCACAACGATCAACGTGGTCTGCGTGGTTTCTTGGCGAGTTGGCCATACGACTTTACGAATCTCGGTGCGAGCTTCCTTAACCAGTACAAAGAAAGACTTGCCCTTGACTGTCTGCAAGCCTACAAAGGCAGCTACAGCAGCAATGGCGAGCAAAGCTAGTACGCGGTACAGGATCGGCGAAGCAGAGTAATACTGATTGCCAACAACGCCAACAACCACCAAAGCAACTACTACTAGCCACTTGAGCAGATCGAAGCGAGAGCCTTGAGCTTCAGCTTTAGGAGTCATCTATGAAGATCCTGTGAAAAGAAAGCCAGACACACCAAGTGAATCTGGCAGGTCAGGAGGGAATCGAACCCCCAACCTACGGTTTTGGAGACCGTCGCTCTGCCAATTGAGCTACTGACCTAAAACAAAATCAGGCCGACCATTATGCCGGCCCGAAAAAGACATTACAACAACTTACTCGATGACTTTAGCTACGACACCAGCACCGACGGTACGACCGCCTTCACGGATAGCGAAGCGAAGCCCATCTTCCATCGCGATGGTTTTGATCAGGGTAACGGTCATCTGAACGTTATCACCCGGCATCACCATTTCAACGCCTTCTGGCAATTCGCAGTTACCAGTTACATCCGTGGTACGGAAGTAGAACTGTGGACGGTAACCCTTGAAGAACGGCGTATGACGACCGCCTTCTTCCTTGCTCAGAACGTAAACCTCTGCAGTGAACTTGGTATGCGGCTTGACAGTGCCCGGCTTGACCAGAACCTGGCCACGCTCAACATCATCACGCTTGGTACCACGCAGCAACACGCCGCAGTTCTCGCCAGCACGACCTTCGTCGAGCAGCTTGCGAAACATCTCAACACCAGTACAAGTAGTTTTGACAGTGTCACGAAGACCAACAATCTCAACTTCTTCCTGAATGCGAACAATGCCACGCTCAACACGACCAGTCACAACAGTACCGCGACCGGAGATCGAGAAAACGTCCTCGATCGGCATCAGGAACGGCTTATCAATAGCACGCTCAGGCTGCGGAATATAGCTATCCAGAGTCTCGACCAACTTCTTGACGGCAGTAGTGCCCATCTCGTTGTCGTCTTGACCATTCAGCGCCATCAGCGCCGAACCAATGATGATCGGAGTATCATCACCCGGAAAATCGTAAGTGCTCAGCAGATCGCGCACTTCCATCTCGACCAACTCCAGCAGCTCGGCATCATCGACCATGTCAGCCTTGTTCAGGAAGACAACGATGTACGGAACGCCAACCTGACGGGACAGAAGGATGTGCTCACGGGTTTGAGGCATCGGGCCATCAGCGGCCGAGCAAACCAGAATCGCACCATCCATCTGAGCAGCACCGGTAATCATGTTTTTTACGTAGTCAGCGTGACCTGGACAGTCAACGTGCGCGTAGTGACGCACAGCCGAATCGTACTCAACGTGAGCGGTGTTGATGGTAATACCACGAGCTTTTTCTTCAGGGGCGCTATCGATCTTGTCGAAGTCAACCTTTGCCGAACCGAAAACTTCGGAGCAGACGCGAGTCAAAGCAGCAGTCAGAGTGGTTTTACCGTGATCGACGTGACCAATGGTACCAACGTTGACGTGAGGCTTATTACGTTCGAACTTTTCCTTAGCCATCAAAATCACCCCTAGGAGAAGAATTGAGCAGGTCAAACAAGCCATTAAAACAAAGGCAGATATTTTCATATCTGCCTTGTTATATGGAGCTCTTGAGCGGATTTGAACCGCTGACCTCACCCTTACCAAGGGTGTGCTCTACCAACTGAGCTACAAGAGCGTAACGCTACGCAGGATCTGCAAACTTGGAGCGGGTAGCGGGAATCGAACCCGCATCATCAGCTTGGAAGGCTGAGGTTCTACCACTAAACTATACCCGCGGAGCTTGCAGCTCTCGCTAAAAATGGTGGAGGGGGAAGGATTCGAACCTTCGAAGTCGTAGACGTCAGATTTACAGTCTGATCCCTTTGGCCGCTCGGGAACCCCTCCTAAGCGAGCCGGCATTCTATATCATGCCAGCCTTCTGTCAAGCATTTTCTCATTAAAAACCTGAGGTTAGCTGCATTGACGTCACTTTGCGATGTTAACCAGTAAAGGTCTTCACTGCGAAGCGGGCGCCATTCTATGCAAACTATTCGGCGGGTGCAACCCCCTCACACGGCATTATTTTATGTTTTAACTCATTGAATTCTCTAGAAAGGTTCTTCAACTGCGAGTCATCCAGCCAACGTCGGCTTTCTGGTGCCACACGTACCCAATAACCATCAGACCCAGCTGGAGCCCTCAGCAAGGATTCAAACTTGATTTCCATGCCACTCAATCGTCGCTCAACCGCCTGCGCCGCTTCCTGACGAGCAAAACCGCCCAGATAGAGACAGCCATCGTCTGCCGGGGCAGACTTTCCTTTATCCCGAGCCGCGTCAGTTGTCTCGCTCAACAAGCGAATATCCTGCTGCGACCCCCGATATAAACTCAAAGGGGTTACATCCTTCGCACGCAAAGGAGCCTCTTGTTGGTGCCAGACGTAATAGAACACATTCAGAACAAGCAGCAGAAGAAACAACCAACGCATAAAAACCTCACGACAAGGGACACGCCATAGCCAAACCTACAAACACAAGATCAGGAACCACCCGGGCCTGAGGCACGATGCCGGAAACCAGGCCTGCATCTCCTCCAGTGAGAAAAACAGAATAATCGCTCCCCCAATAGCTACGCGCCAACTCTAGCTGCGTCAGGACAAAGCCCCTCAGCATCAACGAGCATCCCCGCTCGACCGCTTCGACAGTTGTCCGACCAGGAACGAGACTTTCCAAAGCGCGCTCAGCTGCCAGATCGTCATATCGAATTCTGCGCGTGTGGGTACGCAACTGGTTTCGCATCAGAGGCATTCCTGGGCATATAAAACCTCCAAGGTGCTCTCCATCCCTAGAGATGAAGTCCGCAGTAACAGCCGTGCCAAAATCAAGCACAAGGCACGCACCGGAAGCCAACTGGAACCCCCCAAGCATCGCCAGCCAACGGTCGAGCCCTAACCGATCGAACTCCTCATAACCATTACGAACGCCGGCCATTTCGCGGGATGGCGCAGCACACATCACCGACACACCAAAAGCCTCTGTCAGCCGAGAAATCAGCGCACTGGTTTCTTCGGTAGTCCTCACACTAACCAACCGGCAAAACTTGAGAGCGAGCCCCTCAAGTGCTTTCAATCCCTCCAACAAAGCGAGATCAGAATCAACAACACCCTCGCCAACCACCCGCCGAACATCCGCGTCGAGCACACGCCATTTGATAAAACTGTTTCCGCAGTCGAGCTCAAGAATCATCACGCAACCTCAGACTGAGCTCACCACCACTAAAGACCTTTTCCACACCACCCACCCTCAAGCGCAGAGCACCTTGACCATCAATACCCAGCACTTCGCCATCTATATGGTTAACACCTGCAATCAATGACACGGCTCGTCCTTGCCAGAGATGATTTTGCTCCCACTCTGCCTGGATAGCTGAAAATCCGTCGAGTTGATGACGAGACAGATATGTCTGGAGCATCGCGCCCAACTTCCCGACCAGGTGATTCCGATCAAACACCTTGCCCGACTCTAGCCGCATCGACGTCCACTGCTGATCTACCTCATCGGTAATTTGCATGTTCACATTAATTCCCACACCTAGCACAACGTGGCACACATCAGCAGGATCTCCCACCAGCTCGAGCAATATCCCGGCAATCTTCTTCTGACCAACCAAAACATCGTTGGGCCACTTCAAGCCAGCGCCCGAAATACCGAGCTCACGCAAGGCCTGCATGACGGCGAGTCCAACAACTAGACTCAAGCCTTCCAGCTGACGCATTCCACCTTCAATACGCAGCACGAGGCTGTAATAGATATTTTCCGCAAATGGACTTGCCCATTTACGTCCACGCCGCCCACGACCAGCAGTTTGCCGCTCAGCAAGCACCAGAAAGGGCGCCGTCTGGCCCCGCTCGATAGCGCGCAAAGCCTCGGCATTAGTGGAGTCAATTGAATCGAAAACAAGGATGGGCCACTCGCAAGAAGGCGCCTGCTCTTTTATCTCGACAGGATCAAGCAGCGTCAATGGCGCAGCCAGTTGATAGCCGCGCCCCCGCACTTTATGAATGGATAATCCCAGCTCAGCCTCTAGATGCTGAAGCTGCTTCCAAACGGCACTACGACTGACACCCAAGGCGGCACCCAAGGCCTGACCCGAATGGAATCGACCATCTTTAAGAAGCTTTAACAATGTCAGCATGCAAGTCTCGCCTCACAATGAGGTCCGCATGATAGCCATGCTCCGCGCCATTGCATAGAAACCCTACTGAGCAGTTTTCTGCGGACAAAACAAAACCCCTACCTGCATACGCAGATAGGGGTTTCGGAATTTAATCTTGACGATGACCTACTCTCACATGGGG